>QLUB01000019.1 GCA_018725205.1 candidate division NPL-UPA2 bacterium | reverse complement strand
ATCTTAAAGCGTTTGTTAGCACGACTTACGGGGTCCCCTAGGCCGCTCTCCTTGATTCCTAGGTCTAGCTTGGTCGTAGGTCGCTATAATCTCAAGTGCCCGCTGGGCTCTATTTAGCGCGGCATCCAGTTCGACGCGTTGTGAAGGCGTCAAATTACTCATTGCGTTTCATCCCTTCTCTCAACCCTAAGCAAAGCACTGTCGGTAATGCGTCCCACCAGCTCTTGTACGCGACGCCCTAAGACTAACAACTTGGTCAGATCGAAGCCTGTCTCTACTTGCAGCGCTTCCGCCATATGCACGAGGTCCTCGGTAGCTATGTTTCCGGTGGCCCCGGGCGCAAAGGGACACCCCCCGAGCCCGGCAAAAGCGGCATCATAGTGCACCACCCCGGCCAACATGCCCGCTAAAACATTCGCTAACCCGAGTCCGCGCGTGTCGTGAAAATGCAGAGTCCACTGCACGGCGGGGTACTCGGCCTGCAATGTCGTGCAGTAATCGTAGACCTGACGGGGATTAGCTACGCCCGCGGTGTCGGACAACGACAATTCCGTCACGTCAAGTGCCAAGAAGCTCTCGATTAGACTCCGCACCTTCTCTAGAGCAACCTGTCCTTCATACGGACACCCAAAAGCCGTGGATATAGCGCCCGCTACCGCCATATTATGAGCGCGCGCAAAAGCGACGCACTCCGCAAAGTCCTGCATCACCTTTGCCGGAGTACGCCCGAGATTCTTCAGCGCATGCGTTTCGCTAGCGGAAACCGTGAGCTTAACCTTGTCTATGCCGGCGGCTTCGCTGCGCTTAAGCCCGGCTAGATTAGCGACCAATACGCGGTATTCGACGCCCTCGCGACGCGATAAACGCAGTGCGACCTCGTCTGTGTCAGCCATAGAGGGAACTGCCTTAACACTAACAAACGATCCTATTTCTATCCGACGGGCACCTGCAGCTATGGCCATGTCGATTAGCGCCACTTTATCGGCGACGCTAAGCTGTACCGACTCATTTTGCAGCCCGTCCCGCGGCCCTACCTCGCAGATGACGATGCCGCGCGGCAAGTTAAGCGTCATGGCAGCAACCTCCAAATAGATCGAAGTCCTTGCACGGGGATCTGCCCCGGTGCCGAAGCGCTGAGCCCCTGCGCGAACGTAACATCCGAGCCAAAGTTACCGCCAAACACGCGCGAGACAATACCTGTCGACCCCATGGACATACTGATAAGGGGAATATCTGCCTTAAGCCGCGCTGCGAGTGTCGCGCTTAAGAGCGTTAAGACATCCCGACTGTTCGCAGGCATCACCGCAACCTTAGCTATGTCCGCTCCTAGCTCCTTAGCCTCCACGAATTTGTTGATGATAAAAGATTCGCCCGGTGTTGAGCTAAAGTTATGCCATGACAGCAGCAGCCTCTTGCTGTGCTTGCTGGCCTCCCGCCTAACCGCGCTCACCGCTTCCTCGCCGGAACCTAGCTCGAAGTCCACTACGTCCGCGTGTGGTGAGCTTAATGCGGCGAAAACTATTTCTAAGCGCCGCGCTAAGTCCGACGGCGCGCGCCCGCCTTCCGCTGGAGAGCGATAGGTGAAAATCAGCGGCGTCTCCCCAATCATGACACGCAGCTCCGCCAACAGCAGGAGCATGTCGCCTGGCGCCAACCCCAAGAGGTAGTCAGCGCGCCACTCTAGGAGGTCGGGCATGTAGCTCAGAATCTCACGCGCCTCATCTAACAGCGCTTCTCGATGCGCAGCGACAAGCGGCACACATACTAAAGGCTGCTCACCGCCGATTACCGTGCGTCTTACATTTAATGGGTGCTTGCAGGGTATTCTCATCGCACACCTCCGTCACACATTTTACCCCTCTAGCAATAACACTGAAAGCCAAAAGCCCTAACACCCCTAGTTATACCTGTAGCCCGGTATGCCGGTATACCGAACCGCTCAAAAAAAAGTCCCCCGCTGCTTCACTCACAACCAGTGTAAAACGTAGCGTGACTATTGTCAATATTATTAGTACGGAATTTTCCTGTCATGTACCCGACAATTCGTGTACCATAGTACAGGAGCTGCACAGATTCTGTCGAAGAGATAAGGCGGCATGGGAGGGATGCACTTTGAACTTACCTGCTAAGCATACAGAAAAGCTCCGCAACGGACTGGCCATGCTTAAAGCCGACTTCTCCGGCTGTACAAGTGACACACTGGCTACGAATATTAGGCTAAACAACTACCACGGCATCATATCCACGCTGGCACAAAACCTCGTGGGGCCGTTTATTGGCATCTTTGCTGTGCGCCTAGGAGCCAGTAACTACCAGATTGGTCTCCTCTCCTCTGCACCGGCACTAGTGGGGCTCATAGCCATGATTCCAGGCGCTAAGTACGTCGACAGCCGCAGCAACAAAAAGGGCATCACCGCTGCTTTTATGTGGGCACATCGCCTGTTCTTCTTTCTGCTCGCCCTTATCCCTTTGTTTGCGGAGGACAGCCGTGCCACCCTCTTAGTTGTACTCATTGCGTTAATGAACTTTCCCGGGGCGATAAGTAACGTGGGCTGGCAGGGATTTATCGCTAACGTCGTGCCTAGCGAGAAGCGTGCGGCCGCGTTTGCCGACCGCAACCGGCTGATGAACATCGTCGGGACGCTCGCCGTACTTACTGCGGGACGTGTTTTAGACATAATGCCCTATCCACTCGGATACAGCGTCATGTTTGCGCTAGCCTTTGTGCTGGCCATCGGGGAAATCCGGGTATTTTCTCGGCTCACCGAGCTGCCCCAGAACGGCTTGGCACAACAGGCGCAGGATGTGCCGTGGCGGCGTTTCCTCCTAAATCTGCCGCGCTCAATTGCGGTCGACCTTAAGGGACTGGCTCACCAAAAACGTTTCCTGCGCTTCACCGCAACCTCGCTGTTTTTCCACTTCGCGTGGCAAGCTGCTTGGCCGCTGTTTACCCTGTACCAGATCAGAGAGCTAGGAGCAAACAACCTCTGGATCAGTGTTTTGGCTTTAAGCAACACCGGCGGGTCGCTTTTAGGTTATGGTTTCTGGGTGCGCTATTCACAGCGGCACGGTTCACTGAAAACCCTCTTTACATCCACGCTGGGCATTTTTATTGTGCCGCTTGTTTATGCTTACTCGCGCAGTCTCGCCACTATCGCCTTCTTTAACATTCTCACTGGCGTGATCTTCTCCGGGGTGATGCTGTCGCTCTTTAACACCCTCCTCGACATGACGCCGGAAGAAAGAAGAACGACATACATTGGCTATTACAACACCGCCATCAGCGCCAGCGCTATAGCTGCTCCGCTAGCCGGCGTATTTATGCTTAATTTGTTTGGCTACAAGGTCGCCTTCTTAGTAGCTGCCGCCCTGCGCCTCTTGGGGAGCCTCGCCTTTGGTGTAGTGTATTGGATCGAGCGAGCTGAGCAGAGAAAGGCCGAGACAGAGACTTAGGCGGAGTGCGGTGTGGGTGTAGGCAAGCTAAGCAAGAACGTGGCGCCGTGACCGTGAGCCGTTTCTACGCGAATACTACCCCCGTGTGCTTGCACCACCTCGTAGGCAATGGCCAAGCCAAGCCCGCTGCCTCCGGTAGCGCGTGTCCGCGACTCGTCGACGCGGTAGAAGCGCTCGAAAATCCTCCCCTTGGCCTCCGACGGAATCCCGGGGCCATCATCGACAACGCTGAGCAGTAGCCCCTCGGGCGTAGAATTAAGGGCAATATGCACGGCGTTGTCGGCAAATTTAATGGCATTGTCGACAACGTTAAATATGGCGCGATGCAATGCCGCTGCGTCACCCATATAGGGAAGATCTTTGGGGACGTTAGTCGTTACACTGACTCGCCTCGTCTTGGCTAAAGCCGCTAAGCTTGCTACCACCCGCCGTGTCAAGCCAGCAATGTCGCACGGTTCTCTCACTAGCGTCAAGCGGCTGTCAAGGCGGACTAGCTGGAGCAGGTCGGCAACGAGAGTGCTCAGCCTGTCAATTTCCCGCATTAGGTCGAGCAGGAGTTCTTGGCGGATATCGGCGTTAATCCGTGGGTCGGCCACGAGCGGGTCGACAAGGGCTTTCATGGCAGCTAGGGGTGCCCGCATTTCGTGGGAAGCATCGGAAATAAAGCGCATGCGCGCTTGCTCTAGGGCCTGCACTTTGCTGCCCATCTGGTTAAAAGCGACGCCTAGCTCGTATACTTCTTGGTCGCCGCTAGGGTATACCTTCGCGGTTTCCTCGCCGTCAGACATCCTTCCCGCCACCTGGGTCAGGGCTAGGAGCGGTGAGGTAATGCTTGATGCTAGCCAGAGTCCCATGATTGCGGCGATAAGGGCTACGGCGGCGCTCCCTACTATCAGCCGTCGTTGCAGCAAATCAAGTGAGGCGTAAACGTCGTCGAGGCTACTTGCAATAAAGGCAACCCCTATTTGTTCGCGTCCCATACGTTCCGTGGGGATACCCCCGCCATGTTGGTCGCGGAAGATCGGCGCCAGCACGTAAAGCGTAGACCGGCCTGCGGGCGAACGCCACTCCAGCATTTCCGTATGGCCCTGTAAGGTGCGCGGCAGTGAGGGGTGCGCGAGGGCATGCCCGGTGAGCTCATCAAACGCATCCACCAGCACCAAACCAGACATGTTAAGAATAATGACGCGCGCACGCAGCTGCTCGGCAAACGTGCGCGTCATGCGCCCTAGGTCGATGCTGTGATCAAGCAGGGCCTCCCGCGCGCTGTTAGCGATAATACTGCTCTGGATGAGTAAGGCGGCGCGACGCTCGCTAAGGAAGTGTTCGTGCAAAAACTGACTCATGATTAAGCCCGACCCACCTACAGCCATCGCTATAACCAGCAGATACGTAAGCGGCAGACGCAGCCTCAGGCTAATCCGCATGGTCGTTGTCCCTAAGATAGTACCCATCTCCCCACCGCGTCAGCACATATTTAGGGCAAGCCGGGTCTTCTTCTATTTTCCCGCGCAAGCGCCGTATGTGTACGTCGACATTGCGCAGATCACCAAGGTGGCTGTACCCCCACACAAGCTGCAACAGGTTCTCGCGCGAGTATATCTTCCCGCGGTTAGCGGCTAGCGTAAGCAAGATGTCGTATTCTTTGTTGGTAAGGTCCACGGGCCTCCCCTTGACTGACACCTTGCGTTTAACCGTATCTATCGTGAGATCCCGCACGCTGATGCGGGGCTCCTCGCCTAGGTTGCCTCCCCAGTCGGCCCGGCGCAACAAGGCGCGCACCCGAGCAACAAGTTCGCGCGTGTTAAACGGCTTAGTCAGGTAATCGTCGGCACCCTTCTCCAGCCCTAGCACTTTATCGACGTCCTCGCTGCGTGCCGTCAGCATCATAATGGGGACCGTGGCTTTTTTCCTAATGGCCTCGCATACCGCAAACCCATCTAGGCCAGGAAGCATTACATCAAGTATAATCAAGTCCGGCGCAAGGCGAGTGAAGGCCAACAGCGCTTCATGACCGTCGTAGGCGGTGTGTACTTCGTACCCCTCGTGCTCTAGGCTGAGCGTGATTCCCTTGACAAAGCTGACTTCGTCGTCGACTAACAGCAGCTTATACATGGTTTAACCCCCCGTAACTTAATTATACCGAGTCGTGATCATTGCATCAACCACCCTCCCTGCAGGATTGCTGCAGCAGATGACGTATTCCTTAATTAACGTGGCGAGAAAGCAGGGTGAGTTGAGTGGATGTACGCAGCCTAGAGCAAGAAAAACAGCTGGTGGAAAGAGCGCAGCGCGACCCCGAAGCTTTTGGGCTGCTTTACGAGCAGAACTATGACGCCATTTTTAACTATGTGCTCCGGCGCACGGGGCACGTGGAAACCGCCCAAGACATAGTAAGCGAAACCTTCTTTGTCGCGCTTAGGAGCTTAGGCAAATTTAAGTGGCAGGGCGTGCCTTTCTCGGCCTGGCTCTACCGCATCGCCATCAATGAGATGGCTGGCTACTTCCGCCGCGCGCGTGTGGGGACAGTATCGCTGGAAGCCATGCACGAGGAAGGGTTTGAGCCGCCTAGCGACAGCGATGTTGAGCGCGAGGCCCTCGCTTGGCAAGAGGAGATAGACCGGCACTTAGAATACCATGCGGTAAGGCAAGCGGTAGACGCCTTGCCGGAGCACTACCAAGAAGTCGTGGCTCTGCGCTTTTTTGCCGGCAAGCAGATAGCAGATATTGGAGTAGTCTTAGGCAAGCCGCAGGGCACGGTAAAATCTCTGCTGCATCGCGGACTGGAAAAACTCAGGCAGACACTAACGCAGGCAAGGTACCGTGCAACCTTTGGCGAAACGTCGACTTATGTAGAGAAAGGGAGGGGAGCACATGGACAGTAGAGAGCGCGACGCCAAAGTATTGCTGACACAGCTCGAAGCCGTGCCGCTGCCGCATGTTGATGCCCCGCTCTTTAAGGCGCAGCTTAAGGCTAGGCTGTTGGCTGAAGCGGCGCAGCCGGCTAGACCTGCGCGTACTGCCCGAGTTAATAGGCCAGCTTGGTGGCGCTATGCTTTTGTGGCCGCGGCGCTGCTTGTAGTACTTGCCTGGCAGCTGATGCCTGCCCCTCTGCCTGCTTTTGCGTACCTTGAAATAGAAATTAACCCTGCCGTGCGCCTAACGCTAAACATCCGTGGACAGGTCATTGGCATTGAACCGCTGGATGAGACGGCGAGACTAGCCCTAAGCGAGCTAACATTGCACAGGCAAACCACTGCCCAAGTGGTAGCGCAAATTCTTGAGCGGTTGCATGGCGCGGCACTACTCGATGCTGCCAGCCAGGTGTGGCTGGTTATATCCCCGATAGGTGATGCTCGGCCCGAGGAGATTGACAAGCTGTTGGCAACGGCTAAGGCCACGGTCAGCACTCATGCACAGCGCCTAATTGCTCACTCGCCCGCCACGCACGGATTAATTGTCGACCGCGAGCGCTACGAGGTAGCAAGGCAGGCTGCCCTTAGACCGTCGCACTACGCTCGCGCGGCGCGGGCAGGAGTGTCGGCGAGTGGACTGCAGGGGATAGTTGCAGCTGGGATGAGGCTGCAGACAGCAGGGATAATCCCCGGCAATCGCCTGCGCGAGTTGATGGAACTTGTTGCGGAGCTAGTAGAGGCGGGCTTACCGCAGGGTGAAGCGCTGCAACTGGTTGAGAGCATGCTTGTCTCCGGGCAAGGCCTACAGAGTGTGGCTAGGCGCATTGAGAGGGCTGTGGAGCGGATAGAGGAAGGCCAGGATCTACAGGAGGCCGCACGTGAACTGCGTGAGGGCAGAGACCAAGGAAATGACAAGGACAATGACGACGACGATGACGATGATCACGACGAGGGCAAGGCAAACGAGCGGAGACAAGACAAAGAGCCGAGGCGAGAGCGCGAGCCTGATGATGAACACGAGCCTGACGGTGAGGGAAATTAATTTCTGCGGGGGCTGCAACCTTTGTGAGATGCGCTCCTTATGAGAGTAAGAGACGCGCGTCTCAATACTTTTAAGAGGTGAAGGCCATGTTAAGGGGAAAACTGAAACTACTTATTCCTGTGCTTGTAGTCACATTGATTGCATCTAGTCTTATCTGGGTGTACCGCGCCCGCCCCGCTTTCGCGCATATTACCGTGGAAGTTAACCCAAATCTCACCCTCACAGTGGACGCAAGGAACCGCGTACTGGCCGTTGAACTAGGCGAAGGCAAGGCCCAAGAGCTTTTCGCCGACAAGGATTTCCGCAATATGCCGCTGGAGGCGGCACTGCGGCTAATCGCCGCCAAGATCGAGGCCGCAGGACTCCTAACCCCCGAGCGGCGCGTACTGCTCACGGCCCATCCGGCGCTTGGCACTAGCCCCGCGCAACTTGCCCCGCTGGTGGAAAAAGCGCAGGCCGTCATGAACGTCCACATTAAGGAGACAGCCGCAGCCGTGCCGGTGGAAACCGTCATTGTATCGGCCCCACTGAGCGCGGCGGGCAGGAAGCTAGGTGTGTTGCCGTCAGTTTATGCAGAACTAATCGCCGCGGGCATCTCCAATGAGACGCTGGTAGCTTTGTTTGGACAACTGACCGGCGCAGGCATTAACGCCAAGCAATCTAAGAAGGAAATCCGCGATATCGCCGAAAGCCTGCTCGACATGCGCGAGGAGGGGATAAGTGAGGCGGTAGCTTTGCAGGTACTGCAAAAGGCCATCAAGGCAGACCCGAGCTTGCGCGAAGTCACCACCATAGCCTATGACTTTATCGACCTAGTAGAGAGCGGGTTTACGGCGGAGTCTGCTTTATCCGCTGTCACCATGGCGGTTGCCGCTGACCCCACACTGCGCGAACATAGCACAATTGTCGCGGTCCTAACAGACCTAAAGGAGAAGGGCTTCTCCGACACCGATGCACTGGCTAAGCTTGAACAGGCAATCGCAAGTGACCCGACGCTCAGGAGCCCTCCCGGTACGCGTGGGCGGGCTTTAGGCAGAGACAAGGACAAAGAGCGTTCCGACGAAGACGGGGATGACGAGGATAACGACGACGATAAAGATGAAGACAACAAAGATGAGGACGACGACAAAGACAACCCCGGGAAGGGTAAGGCGCGCGGTCGCTAACAGCGGTCGTTAGGTCAAAACAAGGGGGCCCCGCTAATGAAGGGGCCTCCTTTGCTTACCATGCAAGGCGGGCTACACTATTGACAACCGCACATGACCTTGTTAAAATTAAAGTGGACATTACTAATATTAAGGGGTTGGTGCGCATACATGAGCATGTTAGAAATCAAAAACCTCAGGAAGACTTTCGCCTCTAAGAAACAGAAGGTTGTGGCCGTAGACGATGTATCTTTCACCGTGCAAGCCGGGGAAATGGTGGGGTTACTCGGACCTAACGGCGCCGGCAAGACTACCATTATTAAGTCAGTCCTTGGCATCGTGGAGCCTGACAGCGGCACGATTAGCGTTAAGGGCTTTGACCCGTCGCGCCAGCCAAAACAGCTCCTCTCCCACACCGCGGCCGTGCTTGAGGGCAGCCGCAATATTTACTGGCGCTTAAGCGTATGGGAAAACATCTGCTTCTTTGCCGGGATTCACGGCATTTCTGTCGCCGTCGGCAAGAGCTACTTCGAACACCTATTGACCACCTTTAACCTTAAGGAAAAGCGCGACAGCGAAGTGCGCCTGCTGTCGCAAGGCATGAAACAGAAGGTAGCCATTTGCTGCGCACTCGCCAAACAGACCTCGCTGGTGTTTCTAGACGAGCCCACACTCGGCCTTGACGTCGAAACCTCATACGAATTACGCGACGCGCTAAAGGACTTAGTGCAAAACGAGCAACGCACCGTTGTCGTGAGCAGCCATGACATGGACGTAATCCAAGATGTCTGCCAGCGCGCCATAATTGTGTCAAACGGCCGCGTCATAGCCGACGAGAAAATTAGCGACCTCCTTGCACTTTTTGAGAGCCGCACCTTTAAGCTGGTCGTGGACGGTGCCCATCACCCCGAACTACTCTCCGAGCTTAACCAGATGGTCCTCCCGGTGTCTTCAAGTACTAACGACAGGCAGCTCATCCTAAAGGTCAATTTGCCCACTGCCCGCGACTTATACGCTTTAATCGACCTCCTGCGCGAGCACGGAGCCGAGCTTGAGACCATCAACCAAGAGGCGCCGGACCTAGAAAAAGTCTTTGTCAATCTGGTGCGGAAGGAGAGAGAGCGGTGCAACGGTACTTTGTAGCCATGCGCGCGATGATTGCGCGCAATCTCATTAACATGCGGCGCTATATCTTTAACACCATCTCCGGACTAGTCACGATGTACATAGTCTTTATGCTCCTATTTTTAGGGATACGCGGCATAGGAGGCGCGGCCCTAGCCGGAGGTACAACCCTAGAAGGCTTGATTGTAAGCTACCTCTTGTGGGTACTGTCCATAAGCGCTTACAGCGACCTCGCCTGGGACCTAAACCAAGAAGCGCAGGTAGGCACGCTGGAGCAGCTCTATATCTCCCCTATCGGCTTTAACTGGCTGAACGCGTTTAACCTCATCTCGGGTTTAGGCCTAAGCTTTGTCTTTTCGGGCGTACTGCTTGTGGTGATGATGCTTACCACGGGCAAGTACTTGAGCGTGGACCTCATAAGCGTACTGCCGCTGATGATTGCCTCCCTGCTTGGCGTCTACGGCATCGGTTTTGCCATGGGCGGGCTGGCCCTCGTCTTTAAGCGCATTCAAGCCTTCTTTCAGATCTTCCAGTTTGTCTTTGTGGCTTTCCTCGCTTTGCCCCTGGATCGCTTCCCCTGGGCGCAGTTTCTGCCGCTGACCATGGGAGGACATCTGCTGCGCCAAGTTATGATCCACGGCACGCGCCTGTGGGAGCTGCCCGCAACCTCGCTGGCGGTGCTTGCCTTGACGGGAATCTGCTATCTCGCACTTGGGCTAATCACCTTTGAGTGGAGCGCACGCATCGCCAAGCGCAAGGGGCTGCTTGGGCACTATTAGACCGTCTTGCTTGTTTTGCGCAGGAGATAGCGCTCGTAGATAAGCTCGACCCCGCTCTGTCCTACCACAAACAGAACGGGCACCTTTACCCCGGCATTAAGGGCATAGAACACCTTGCGCTCTCCTGTGAGGTCTTCTACCAAGAGCGGCACTACGAGGTCGTTATGCTTGTCTTTGATCTCAAGCATTAACAAGCTCCCGGCTAGCTTTACGACCGCGCGCATGGTGCCTTTGTAGGTCTCGTAGGTGCCCGCGAGCGCGCCTAGCTCGCGCTCCAGCACAGCAAAGCGGAACTGCTCCGGATCCTCATCAAGCAGCAAGGCCAGCGCGTGTTGTCCCAGCTGCGAAAGCGGATACCCGCTGCCGTTAGCCAGCATCACTACACCCACGTTCGCCGCCGGCACAAAGCCCATAAATGCAGTCGCCACCAACACCGAGCCGCCATGGTCAATCATGGTGCGGCCAAAGAAACTCGGCGTATTAAACAAACCCAAAGCATAATGGCGCGGGCCGCTCTGCCCCTCATAGGGAAGCGCGATACGCGCTTTTTGCATCTTTGCTACACCTGCCTGCGACAAAACTCTCTTGCCCCGGTACACGCCCCCGCCTAGGTACATCGACACATAACGAGCCAAGTCGTGCACATGGCTAATCAGTGCGCCGTCGGCAGTAAGCCCCCCGTAAGGGTAGGTCGACGGCATCTGCTCCCCACTGCGGGTAATCACATAAGGGACCGCCGCATCCCCGTCGCCTTCCACTGCGGCTTTGCCAAAGAAACTCCGCTCCATCCCCAGAGGCAATAGAATATGGTCGCGCACATAATCCTCGTACGTCTGGCCACTGCATTTCTCAACCACCGCGCCTAAGGCGGCATAGCCCTCGTTCAGGTAAAACCAGCGCTCCCCGGGCTTAAACAGCGTCCAGTCGTTAGCTTCCTGCATAAACGTCACTAGGTCCTCGTAGCTCGCAATTGGCAGCCAATTGTCCTGCGCCCCGGTCCGCCCGCGGATCACCGCTTCGGCATACGCCAAGGCCGGAATCCCCGAGGAATGCGTGAGCAGATGCAAAATTGTCACGCGCTCGCCCTGCGGCCGCACCGGAAACGGCACATGCACGTCCACAGCGTCTTCGAGCTTGAGCTTCCCTTGCTCGACCAACTGCATAATGGCCAAGGCGGTAAATGACTTCGTCACCGAGCCAATGCCATACAGCGTGTGCGTAGTCGCTGGCAGCCCCTGCTTTACATCCTTGTAGCCAAACGCCCGCGCATAGGTAATTTCGTCTCCCTTGACAAAAGCCACGGTCATTGACGGCAGCTTCGTCTCCGACAGCTTCTCCTGCACAAACTCTTCAAAGCGTGAAAACACCTGGACACCTCCTTGTATTCGGGCACGTTGTGGTGCTTGGGAGAGAGATTCGACGGGGGGTGGGGGGAATCCTTGTGGGCGGCTTCGCATTGGCGAAACTGAGGCCACATTCCTGTCACTGTCATCATGCGCCATTTAGATGAAAATTGACTTGCATAAACCTTCTAAAAATGATAGTAATAGATTCGTAGGCCTCGCGTGATGATGGAAAGGGATGCATCTACTACAATAATGCGGGACGGTGATTACTGTGGCTGACAGCCAATTTTTCTCCCACAGCGAAAATACCGTGGGTAAAAAGGAGCCCGTTTTTGACCATCTCACCGCTGTAGCAAAGCTTGCTGGGGAGTTTGCGTCTGTATGGGGCCGTAGGGAAGAAGCCGAGGTCGCAGCATTGATGCACGACATTGGCAAGTACACTTGCTTATTTCAGAAAGTTCTCCGTAGAGAAGAGGTACTGGTTGACCATGCGACCCCAGGCGCATTGGCCATCCTAAAAAAATACCGTAACCGTGGGATTGCCGCAGCAATTGCCGTTCAGGGACATCATGAGGGACTGCCTTCTGGGGCCCCTAGGGACCTTTCGGCCAGCGTGAAAATGACTTCCGAAAAATCTCCGTCAGGAAGAACCTACTCATCACGCGATGTGGACATACTGCTGCAACGTTTAATAGACGATGGCGCAACGTTGCCTGCACTCCCAAAACCAAGTTATCCGTCTGACCACGGTGGCATTGCCGATATGCTCTACGTTCGCATGCTATTTTCTGCACTTACAGACGCGGATTTTCTCGCAACCGAGGCCCACTTCAACGGAACCCGGGAAGGCATGGTGTACCGGACGCGCGGCTCTACTCTAAATGCACAAGCGTCCCTGCCGAAATTGCTTAAACATAGGGACAAGCTGAATGAAACATCGACCGCAAGTCCCGCTGTGCAAAACATGAGAAGAGGTTTGTTCGAGGCCTGCATCTCAGCCGGGCGTCTACCAAAGGGGACATTTACCCTCACAGCACCTACTGGAGCCGGCAAAACCCTCTCTACGCTGGCCTTTGCCCTGCAACACGCCGCACAGCACGGGCTGCGACGGCTCATTGTGGTCCTGCCATTTCTTAGCATAGTTGAGCAGACATCACGTGTCTACCGCGAAGCACTGGGCAGTGAAGAAGGCGTCGTCTTAGAAGACCACAGCCTAAAGGAGCATGACGGGGAGGGGCGGGGTCGGCTTCTTGCGGAAAACTGGGACGCTCCCATTGTTGTTACTACGACAGTTAAATTCTTTGACAGCCTCTTCTCCAACCGTTCGACTGCTTGTAGACGCCTTCATAATATAGCAAACTCAGTAGTCATCTTCGATGAAGCGCAGTCTATGCCCCCAGACTTAGCCTTGCCGACTTTAGCGACTGTGTCTGAGCTGTGCGCCTCCTATGGATGCAGCGTGGTGTTTTCCACGGCTACCCAGCCAGCCTTTGACGCCTTGAGCGCTGGTTCCGCACAGCTGTGCAAGGTGCCGTGGCATCCTGTGGAAATCGTCCCAGCTGCGCTCGACCTGTTTGCCTGTGCGAACCGCGTGAAGGTTAATTGGGTCGCCGTCCCTCTGAGCAATGTTGCCGTCGCTGCCCAGATTGTTCAACAGAGCCAAGCTCTCGCCATCGTTAACACGCGTCGACAGGCTAGGGATTTATTTGCGGCAGTCAAGGGGAGTGGGCCAAGCGATAGCTACTTTCATCTTTCCACAGACATGTGCCCCGCGCACAGGCTTGATTCCTTAACGATAATCAAGGAAAGGCTAAGCCAAAGATCGCCTTGCCGCTTGATATCCACGCAGTGCATAGAGGCCGGGGTCGACATAGATTTCCCCAGTGTCTGGAGAGCACTGGGCCCGCTGGAGGCCATTGTACAGGCCGCAGGCAGGTGCAATAGAAACGGTCGCCAAGTACAAGGGGAAGTCACAGTCTTTCTTCCGGAAAAGGAGGCATACCCCACTGCGGACTACGAGCAAGGCGCCGTCCTAGTAAAACTGCTGCTGCGCCAAGGGCAGCTCGACCTCGACAACCAGGCTCTCGTCCGGGCATACTACCAAGATTTCTTCTCCACTACAGACACTGTTGGCAAGAACACCATTTTACGCGAAGCCATCACCGCCTTGGACTTTCCCGAGGTTGCGCGCCTGTACCAGTGGATACCGGGGAGATGCGGTACTTTGCTGGTTCCGTATCTATCGCGAAGCGCAGACTTCGAGAGCCTAGCTTCTGAGGCGCGGAAACACGGAATCAACAAGGATTGGCAACGGAGGGCAAGAATGCTCTCGGTTGGCGTTTTTCTCAGGCGAAACAGCAACCTCTACAACTGTATCGAGCCTATCCGCGATCGGCACGGACACGAGTCCGGTTGGTACATCCTCTTGAATTCTGCGCTTTATTGCCCTGACACAGGACTCCAAGAGCCAAGCGAAGATGACGCCCGCTATGTCGTCTGATAGTCGTGTAAATACGGGAAGGAGGTGATTTAAACATGACGCAATTTGCGGTTGAAGTGTGGGGCGATTTCGCCTGCTTTACCCGACCAGAAACCAAAGTAGAGAGATTCTCCTACCCTGTTATGACACCATCGGCCGCTAGAGGGATCCTAGACTCAATCTATGCAAAGCCATTGGAGTTCAGCTGGAGAGTAAGTCGCATTGAGGTGCTCAAGCCAATCCAGTACTTGGGCCTACGCAGAAACGAGGTCAAAGATAAGATTAGCCACTCTGCGGTGATAAAGGCGCTTAATGGCGCAGAAGGGCCAGTAATAATAGCAGATGGCACAAAGGACATGTTGGGGACAGATGCGGCGGGAAGAACTCAACGCCAGACCATGGCACTCAAAGACGTCCACTATCGCATTCACGCTGCCATAAAACCCAGACGGAACTTCGAACACGCCATATCCTCGTTTGAGGCCCAAGCCGAACGAAGGTTTTCTACGGGCAAATGTTACGCACAACCCTACCTCGGATGCCGGGAATTCGTGGCGTATTTTGAACCGGCAACAAGCATTGCTGCCCCGCTTCAACTTACGGAAGACATTGGCTGGATGGTTTACGACGTTTTTGATCTTGATTCAACCGAGATCGACCACGCACCGCCATTCATTAGTGTGTTCCGCGCCCAGCTCAAAGATGGCACGCTGCATGTCCCTCCTTGGGAGAGCGACCTTGTCAGAAAGCCGGGAAGGAGGTGATCGTCTATGTTAACTGAGTTGTCTCGATATGCAGAGAACCAGGGACTAGCCAGCAAACCTGGTTACAAGCCGAAGGACGCCAAGTGGACCATCGTAATCACGGACGAGGGGGACTTCGTCCATTTACTAAAGGAGACCCGAACCCACCAAGCGTGCCCCCACCTAGAACAGGCCCAATTGATTGCCGGCAAAGAAACGAGAAGTCACTTTCTACTGGATAGCCTCCAGGTTATCGCCTGCATTCACGGGGACAAGGGCAGCGAGCGTGACAAGGAAAAGGTGTTGAATAAACATCGGTACTTTGCAGGAATGTTGGAATCTGCAAGCAAGTGCGAGCCACTGTTGCGCACCTGTAGAACATTTCTGCGAAGCGCGGCGCAGCTGCAACTCCTGCAACAGGCTATCGTTAACCACAAAGCCAAACTCACCGACGCTGCCACCATCAGGGTGGGTAATGTCTACGTTGTGGACATTACCACATGGCACACCTGGTGGGACTCCCATGTCAGTGCCTTGCCGAGTGGGAAAGCTAGTGGACATCAAGAGATGCGATGCTTTATGACAGGGGGCCTTGTTGAGCCGGCGTCCAGCCACCCCAAAATTTCGGGGCTCACATCGGTAGGAGGACAGTCCTCGGGGACCGCCTTGATTAGCTTCGACAAAGAATCCTTCACATCATATGGCCTAGCGCAGTCGCGAAACGCCGCCTGCTCCACTGAGGCAGGTGTGGTTTATCGCGACGCCCTAAATCATCTTATCGTGCGGGCACGAAAGCCCATTGCAGGCTCACTCTACTTGCATTGGTATCACCAAACGGTCTCCGAAGAGGACGATTTGCTAGATTTTGCGGCGTTTGATTCCTCAGAGGCTGATGAAAGCAGCGCGCGTATAAAGGCACGCCGCCTTCTCCAATCTATCCGCACCGGAGAACGCCCCGACTTAATGAACAATATGTACTACGTGCTACAGACCTCTGGCGTAGGCGGCAGGATAATGATTCGGGACTGGTACTGCGACAATTTTGCCGTCCTGGTTACATCCGTAAACGCGTGGTTTGACGACTTGGCTTTAGTCGGCCCACAAGGGGTGGGGTGTGCAGAGGGCGGGAAAATTGCCGCTTATCTGATGCGACTAGTCAGCTATAGAGGCTCCGAGGACATCCGCGACACATTTGCGCGCATAGACAAGGAGTTAACATCTACCACGCGCCACCTCTGGCGCAGCATTTTGCAGCAAAGATCCCTGCCACATGATGTTGCCAGCAGAGCACTGCTGCATATACGCGGAAGGCTACTACAGGGTGGTGACGAATCGAACCTAGATCGGATAGCCTGCAGCCTACTTAAGGCCTGGGTGTGCCGCGAAGACAAGCGAAAGGGGGATAGAACTCACATGAAACAAGACCTAAACCTAGAACATCCATCGCCCGCCTACCATGCGGGCCGGATGATGGCGGTGTTAGCGGCTCTACAGCAAAGCGCTTTGGGAGACGTGGGCGCAGGTGTGATACAGCGATACTACGCTTCCGCCAGTACTACCCCAGCACTTGTGCTGGGCAGGCTAATTAAGTCTGCCCAGTTCCACCTCAGCAAACTGGACCGGGGATTAGCGCATTGGTATGAGATGCGTCTAGCTTCTGTATCTACCGGTATCGGCACGTCTTTACCGACCACGCTAACCCTTGAAGAGCAAGCCCTGTTTGCCCTTGGGTACTATCAACAGAAAGCTGCGCTGTATGCAGTTCGCTCTGGAAAAACTAGTGAAAGAATGGAGGTTGACATAAATGCCAATTAAGAACCGCTACGAGTTTATGTACTTTGTCGAATGCATAAATGGGAATCCCAACGGTGACCCAGACATGGGGAACAGCCCCCGCCTAGATCCTCAGGATATGCATGGTTTGATCTCCGATGTCGCGGTAAAGCGTCGTATTCGGAACTATGTCCAAGTCGCCAAGGGGAATGCGACTCCTTATGGGATAGTGGTACAGCAGTCTACCAATATCAATAAGTTCATCGCTAAGGCCCATGAAGCGAGCCTCTCAGCAGGCAAGTCCGGCAGTAAGGGGAAGGTTGACTCAGCTAAGAAGTGGCTTTGCGAAAACTACTATGACGTCAGGACATTCGGAGCAGTTCTCTCAACGGGAGCGAATGCAGGCCAAGTGAGAGGACCCGTCCAAGTGACCTTCCTGCGCTCAATTGACGCAATTCTTCCGCTGGATATTTCTATCACCAGAATGGCGGTAGCGGAGAATCTCAAAGATGGTACTGCTACTGTCGCAGATTATGAAAAATGGGAGCAAGAGCAGCCCGAAGACAAACTCCGCACTATGGGCCGCAAGCAACTTATCCCTTACGGCCTATACGTGGGGAAAGGGTTTGTTAGTGCGAATATTGCACAAGACGTGGGTTTCTCTGACGCCGACCTTTCCTTGTTATGGGAGGCATTTCTCAATATGTATGAGCATGATCGATCGGCAAGCAAGGGCCAAATGTCGGTGATAGCTCCCTTGATTGTTTTCCGGCATGTTGGTACGGACTTAGACTTATCTCAACGCGAACGCCAGAGCAAGTTAGGATGTGCTCCTGCCCACAAATTGTTCGAACTTGTGAAGATTCAGAAGAAAACGGACGTCCCAAGGGGTTACCGGGATTATGTTGTCCACGTGAACATGCGCGCTTTGCCCAGCGGCGTAGATATAGGATTTGCCGTTCCATCCATAAAAGGCGTCGAGATTTTCTGGAATGGTACGCCGCAGAACTGCGAATGGCTTGTTAGCGAGTAGTGCGTGATGTTCTCAGAGGACGACTTACTCCCTCTGTCCCTTTTGGCGCAGTACTACTATTGCGCCAGAAGGGCTGGTCTGCTCATGGTCGAGCAGCAATGGCTAGACAATGTTCATACTGCAGAAGGAACTGTCCTACATGAGCGTGTTCATGCGGGCAGATCAGAGTCCCGCGGTGCCCGGGTGATTCTGAGGGGAGTGCATCTTCGGTCCTTGGAACTAGGCATCTCGGGCGTAGCTGATTGCATTGAACTGACGAGGTCCCCTAAGGGGGTCGCGATTCCCAGCCTTGAGGGAACATGGGCAGTACACCTTGTCGAGTATAAACACGGCAAGGTCCGCCTAGAAACTGAATACGAGGTGCAACTTTGCGCACAGGCAATGTGCCTCGAGCACCTTTGGAGCTGCGCGATCCCTATGGGAGACATCTACTATGGCTCCGACCGTCGAAGGAAGCAGGTGAGCTTCTCACTGGAACTTCGGGGCCTAGTCGTGCAAGGCTGTCAGGCACTCCACGAACTGCTGCGCGCCCACTCTCTGCCCATGCCGGGGAAAAGGTCTAAGTGTCGTGAGTGCTCTATGCGCGAGGTCTGCCTACCGGGGCACCTAAAGCAGTCGACGGTGTATATGTCAGAATTGCTGCAGGTTGCACAAGGGAGTGAGGCCGATGAAGAAGATTCTTAACGTCCTATACGTGCTCACCCAAGAGTCCTACCTGTCCAAGCAGGGTGAGACCGTGTGTGTTAAGGTGGGCGGCGAAGAGAAGGTGCGCATCCCAGCACATACCATAGAGTCAATCGCCTGCTTTGGCAACACAACAGTTTCCACCCCACTCATTGGGTTCTGCGCAGATAAAGGTATCGGACTTTCTTTCTTTAGTGAAAACGGCAAGTTCTACGGGCGCATATCGGGTCCCATGAGCGGCAATGTTCTTCTCAGGCACGCCCAGTTCCGCGCTTACGGGGATATGCCGAGGCAGATCTGTCTCGTGAGGGGCTTCTTATTGACAAAAATAGCTAATTGCAGGCATGTGCTTATGCGTGCCGCGCGAGAAAGCGAGGGACCAGACCAGAGAAAGCTGCACTTAGCCAGCACCTCGCTGGCTGAGATAGCACGAGAGCTGCCCTTGCATCAGACTGTAGACGGTATGCGGGGGCTGGAAGGGCTTGCAGCGATGCGCTACTTCGGCGCATTCGACCACATGATTAAAGCTAACAAAGAAGATTTCTTTTTTCGTGAGAGGAGTAAAAGGCCGCCTTTAGACAACATGAACGCAATACTCTCATTCCTGTACACTCTACTCGCCAACGATGTCCGTTCCGCCCTAGAAGGAGTTGGGCTTGACCCAGCCACCGGGTTCCTACATACGCTTCGCCCAGGCAGACCCAGTTTAGCACTTGATATCATGGAAGAGCTTCGTGCCCCACTCTGCGATCGTCTAGCGCTTGCTCTAGTGAATCTTCGCCAACTAACTGCAAAAGATTTCGAGCAAAACGGGCCAGGAGTGAATATGACGGAATCAGCTCGTCGGGAGTTAATCTCCGCATGGCAAAAGCGCAAGAGAGAAGAAGTCATCCACCCGTACCTTAAGGAGAAGATGCAGATTGGCCTAGTTCCACACATTCAAGCGTTGCTTCTCGCTCGACATCTGCGGGGTGATCTTTCTGATTACCCACCATTCCTTTGGAGGTGATGGTCGCGTTGATGGTGCTGGTTACATATGATGTGAGCACTGAAGACCCTTCTGGCGCCAGACGTCTCAGGCTTATAGCGAGGGCTTGTGAAAACGTCGGGCAACGTGTACAGAAGTCGGTGTTTGAATGTCTAGTAGAACCCCAACAGCTTGTTATTCTAAAGAACAGGCTCTGTTCCATTATCGACGACGAGAAGGATTCTCTGCGCATCTACTATTTGGGCAAGAACTGGGCACGCCGGGTAGACCACTTCGGCAAGAACCTGCCTTTTGCCCAAGAGAGTCCTATTATTCTCTGAAGTTCTGGCGCGGGTCGCGAGGAAACAGAATCTGAGCGCAGGTTCGCGCAAGGTCAGGAGTCGTGCTCTCATCAGTCTTTCGGCCGGTTTCGCTGTAGATGCTGCATTGGGATTAAGAGGGCCCCAGTGAGGTTCGCGCGACGTGGTCAAAAAACCCTGCTGGGAGCTCAATGTCCCTCTCCCGCAGTCGCCCCTCACGCAGGGGCGTGGATTGAAACTTGGGCGTGGTCCACTTTATATTG
>QLUB01000189.1 GCA_018725205.1 candidate division NPL-UPA2 bacterium | reverse complement strand
GCCGACGCCACGTTCCCGCGTCACTTGAACCGATGCGCGGTAAGTGGTTTGTGTATAGAACGGTCGTATGGGACGGTTCAAACGTGAACGGCGTTTTATACTTTTGCTCTCCTAAAATCTTGTCGGTGGAGCTTATTTTTTTGACAAATGATTCGTCAAGGCGCGTCCCCTCCGGCAATTCCGGCGCAATGATAAGACGCCCGTCGCGCAGTTCTGCAATTTCCCAATTCTTGCCATTCTTGCGCCCGGTTGTGAGGGTTTCCGCGCTTATCTGTCCGGCATAGTCGCCCATTATCCGCGACAAGGTATTAAAGAATGTTGACTTACCGTTGCGCCCGCTGCCATAGGCTATAATCAGGTTTTCGCAAAATACCTTTCCAATGGCGGCTTGCCCTGCGATAAGCTGCAAGTAGCTTTTAAGGCTTTTGTCCCCGCAAGTAACGACATGAAGGAAGTTTTGCCATCGTTCCGCGCCCTCGGTTGATGGAGCAACGGCGGTTATCTTGGTATGGTAGCTTTCGGGGTTGTGGGGCTTGATTTCGCCCGTCCTTAAATCCACCTCGCCGCCCGGTGTGTTAAGCAGAAAGCCGTTTGCGTCAAGTGCTGCGACACTGATTTCAAGGGGCGTTTGGGCTTCTTTCATAACGCCGGATATTTCCTTGCTGTTGCGGCGTTTAAGGATAAAGGACTGATACGCCATTATCGGGGCATGGTTCTTTTTCGCCTGTGAAAGCGCTCGGGCGGCGTTTAGCTTGTCCGTGTCGCTGCCGCCTTGCTTTGCTGCCTGTAGTGCCTGTTCCGCTCTTTCAAGGGCTATGCTTGCCGCGATATATACGGGCGTATTTTCCGCAAGCTGCCGTTCGGTCAGGTCGTGCAGACAGCCACGGGCGCGGGCGGCGCTTTCTTCCCATACCTGCCCGGAATAGACAAGGTAATTTGTCGCGGGGCTGTGCCGCAGACATTCGCCGTATTCCCGCGCCAGTATCAGGGCTTCGCCCACGTCCGTTAAGTCGGCGGACTTTAGGTCAAAGTCGCTTTGTATGTCGGTGTTGTATTTGTCGGGGTCATAGTCGGGGCTGTCCTTGATGGCTTTCTCAAACTTGCCTAACGCGCTTTTATAGCACTTTTCGGGTTGCCCCGGGTCAAGTTCCCCCTCGCAAAGGGTTGCTAACCTGTCGTATTCCTGCCGCGCGTCCTCTGTGTCCCCTCCGTGACGCTTTATCAGGCACAAAGCCCCGACGTTTAGGGTATTGTCGCGTTCCCCCTCGGGGATTGGCAAACCCTCGGCAAGTATTCGGCGAATTTTGGCGGCGTTACTTTCGCTCGGTTTTGTGCTAAAGTTCCGCATATAATCGGATAGGTTCATCGTGCCGGGCGTATAGATAACCTGCGGGCTTTCTACCCCAAAATTAAGTTGCGCCGGGCTTTTCACTATCCCGTCAAAGTGCAGTTCCGGGAGCGCCGATATAAGCCGCTCCATTAAGGCGACGTATTCTTTTGCGCCCGTGATGATATCCGTCGGGAAAATGTGATGCTCTTTCGGTCGCGGGGCTTTGCCGTCCTTGGGATTCATATTGTTCCGGGACGGGTAGGAATAAAAGGCAACGCCGGGTAGCCTTTGCGCGATACCCTCATGCGTTACCCATGCGGCGGGGTCGTCGCTGTGGCTGTTGTCGGTATCGCCCATAATGCAGTTAGCGCGCTCAAAGTTCGCGCCGCTGCGATAACCGCCCCGGTACTGTGCCGGGCAGTTGTCATATAAAACGGCGGCGGCAAGGGCGGCGGTATCGCCTGCCTTGATTTCAAACGCTTGTGTAAAGCCCGACGGGTCGGCGGCTTGCCCCCGGCTGTACGGCTTTTGGTATAGGGTTATATCAAAGTTTGGCACTGTAGCGTTCGCCGCCTTTCTGTAAAAAGTCCTCGAATATCCGCCGGACGATATAGCAGCGTTTCCCGACTTGGATAACGGGGAACGCTCCGCGTTTTGCAAGCGTCCGTATGGCATATTCGGGAAAGTTAAACGCTTTTGCCGTTTCCTTGATGGTTAGTGTTGTTTTCTGCTCCACGGTCGCGCCCCCTTTCAATATTTTTTGAAGTTTCTATTGATAAATCTGCTTTGTTTGTCTATAATAGATTATATCAAGCGATAGCGCATAAGTCAATTCACTTGTGCCGATTGGCAATGTTCAAGCAAAGCGACATTTTAGGAGGAAAAGCCCTTGCCAAAATCAAGCGATACGCCGCCCGCTGATAAATACAACGCCTTATTTGCAACTAATTTACGCGCCTTTATGGACGCGCACCCGGACACGGGCGAAAAGACGACGCAGAAAGTCCTTGCCGACTATTTGGGCGTTCGTCCTCAAACGGTTTCATATTATTGCACGGGGGAAAGCCTGCCGAATTGTGAGCAGCTTT
>QLUB01000188.1 GCA_018725205.1 candidate division NPL-UPA2 bacterium | reverse complement strand
GCCTCGCTTCGCGCTCTAATTTTCTTAACCATAATTATACTGCATCACTCGCCCTTTCCTCTCTTTCTAATTGCCATATTAACAGACACCTATTAACAACAGCTCGCTAATCATCTTAACAATTTCTTACGAACTGCCTGGACGGGAACTTTGAGCTGCTCCTGGCGCTACCGCGAATGGCACTTGGGGCATAAAAAATTCCCCTTAGTCAAATCTCCTGGGGAGATTGTCCTATGAGGAAGAAGAAATGAACACATGGCGACGTTATGCACAAATTAGCTGCCACTCCATGCAATTCTTACTTGGCATGAAAAAGCCCACTTTATCAGGGGCCTCCCGCCGTCCCTACTGCTTCCTATGCTCGTCTAGCTCTCGGTGCCAAGCATCGGGGTCTGCTGTGCCGATGACAGTCTCCTGCTCAAAGAGCAGGTCGAGGAGAAAGCGCGGGGTCTTACCGCCTATAGCCATGGATTTTATGCAGGAAACACAGTGGACCACTACGTCGTCAACCGGCATTTCTGCGGCCCGCATGCGCATAAAGCCTTTTACCTGCGCAACGGGCATCTTTCCGTAGTAGCTGTCGCCGCAGCATACACCATTAGCGCCGGAGTATATTGGCTCCAGTAGATTGAGGTTCATTCTTGCGATGACAGCTCTTATGGCTCGCCCCACCTTAGCTTCGCCGCGCGTCGGACAAGCGTCGTTGATGGTCATACTGGCCCCCCTGTAGTTCGGGAAGGGGAATGTTCTACTGTTTGCTAACAGCTCCCATAACGATGTATTGTGCAACGCCTTAGTTGGATCACGAAAACGCCTGTCGCATCCGGGGCAAATGTTGATTACCTGTGTGTGAGGGGCGATTTCCCGCGCGCTTTGGCAGCAGTATAGGTGCAGCGACACGTCTCCATACTCACGCCGAAGAAAGCTGTGAGTCTTCTCGACTAGCGCCCTGCTATGAATCATGAGGGCACATCCAGGAGCAAAAAGTGTGTTCATAACGCTAGGATCGTCCCCCTGTTATGCGTTTTCCCCAAATGATGTCGGGTTTGCCGATACCGTTCGCGTCGGGCATAACGCCAATGATCTTGTAGCCGAGCTTCATGTAGAAGCCTGACTGGTGTGTGCCTGGATTAAAGGTCGCAATTCGTTCTGGCAGGTTGTCATACAAGTCCGCATTGGCAAGTGAGGTCTCGCCGCCTTCTCTTTCGTCATCGGCCCCAAGGTAAATTGTGAGTCCTCCTTGCTGCCTTGCCGCCTCCTCGAGGGCAAGCACAATAGCTCGACCAACGCCATATGTGCGACTGCCCCTGCGGACTGCTAAGGGATGCAGTTCAAACACATTGCCGTTGTATGTGGGAGCAAGAATTCCACCCCATCCCAGCACAGCTTCCCCGTCAATCGCAGCTAGCATAGTGTTCTCCGGCACTAAGCGTTCGTGGATTTCCTCTAACGCATCCTCTAGGGTGGGCCACCCTAGAGGAAGGCTGTCCGTAAGGACTTGCGCTGCTTGAACGATCTGGTCTTGGCTTAACTCGGTCATATTTACTATCTGCATTGCGTTACCCTCCTAGGAGAATCATGGGGGGATGTCTTTGCTCATGACTATCATTCTAGTTCTACGGCTCTCCCCAGTTTCCCTGCCCGTAAGGATCTCACGGCTTAGCTTCCGCCTCCATGCTTTAGCTGTATAACGAAAGGACCGTCCCCATGTTTTCCCCATGTTTTCGACACTGTACTTGAATATTAGGCTATACTCTTGATGACCACCTAAAAAGGAGAACGCTATGAACTTTGCGCTTGCCCGTCCCGAACTGTTTGACATCACGGATGAAAGCAGCATGAAGCCGTCCTTTGGCGGCAACCAGGCTTGGTATTCAACCGAGTGGCGCAAAAGAGCCGGCTGCGGACCGACCAGCGCGGCAAATATTCTCGCCTATCTCGCTCTTACCCGCCCAGAGCTAAGGGCCTTGTACGGCTACAAGACCTTGAACCGAACCGATTTTACGTTGTACATGGAAGAGCTTTATGGATTTGTGACGCCGGGGAATATGGGGCTGAACCGTACCGAGATGTTTACCGACGGGGTCATCAGTTTTGCCCGCAGCCAGGGTATTGTATTAACCCCGCATGTTTTCGGCGTTGTCAGCAACATGCTGCGCAGCCGCGCTCCCGTAGCCGCGCTGGCAGAGTTTGTTAAGGCTGGACTCGAAGCCGACTGCCCGCTAGGTTTCCTGAACCTGACCAAAGGCAGGGTTAAGAATTTGCAGAGCTGGCACTGGATCACGATTACTGCCGCCCAAATTGAGGGCAATACGATCATCGCCGACGCCTCCGACGAAGGAATGCATCGGCGCTTCGACCTCAGTATGTGGTATCTGTCAACCCGACTTCCCGGGGGCTTAGTCTACCTGCGCTGACAAAGGGGACAAAGGGGACGTTGTGCTCGGAGCCGCCATACAGGTGGAGGCTTCAAACCACCTTAAGCTGCTGTGGTCAAAAGCCATGGTGG
>QLUB01000187.1 GCA_018725205.1 candidate division NPL-UPA2 bacterium | reverse complement strand
TGTAAACCAAAGGCTGCAATTCACGACCGAGTTCGACGTCTAGGGCGATCTTGCGAAGCAAGTCTCTAAACTGATCGAGCCCGCCAGAGGTAATCATTTCGCCGATAGGTTTTGAAAGCTGGTGCGTTTCCATCTCGCCGTTGACGATCTTCTTAGTCACATACTCAACCTTGCCGTTAAGCATGAACGGTACTTGCGTTTCGTATGTGCCCTGACGACGGGCATCTCGAAGTGTCTCTTGACTAATAACCTTCATATTAGCTCCCTCCCTACGTCGCAATTACGCCAGCCGCCCGCAAGCGGTCTAGTAATGCATTGAATTCCGCTTGAGTTGGTGCCGCACCACTATTTGCCTGGGCTGTTGCTTGCGTAAGCAGCGATGTTGCAGCATCGCTCAGGACAAATTGAATCGGCCCAGCAGGCCCTATACCGCCAACTGTGCAGCGTCCGACCAGGCGATTACCTGTGGCAACGTTGGTCAACAAGTTGCCCGGTGTCCAATATACGAGTTGACCGCTGACAAACGTTACTGCTGCGAGCTGTGGTGTAGCGATAGTATACTCGGCCTGCTCTAAGTTTAGCGTGGTTAACGTCCCTGCTGGTGCCGTAGTCGGCACTGCAAAGAACGCTGCACCAAAGTGTCCCCCGATTGCGTAGAACCTTCCTGCCTCAATCAGCATAGCGGTCGGCACCGTCACTACGACGGAGCGGCCATCGCTAATCTTAGCAATTCGCGATGGTATAGTTACAACTGGTACTGGTCTCTCAGACATGTTTTATCCCTCCCTAGATTGCTGTACGTTTAACTGTGTTGCTTCCACTACTCACCGTGCGTGGGTCTGCTTTCGGCGTTATCGAATCTCCCTTGAAAACTTCCGCCAACGCCTTCTTAACATCTTCTTGGCCCAACATTTCACCCAAAGCTTTCTTAATGCTGGCCTCATCCGCACCTGCATCTACTCTTAACATCCGCTTGACCAGTGGCCGTATCGTTTCTGCTTGCACCATCTCGCCAATAACCTTGTTCACTAGTTTATCATGCTCCGCCGTAGCTGCCTTAAACTGAGCTTCCCTAGCAGTCTTGACCGCAGGTACTAGATCCGATAGCTTAGCCTCTTTGGCCAAACCAAACATATCAGCAATTTCGCCCACCGCCTTGACCGCCCCAGTTACCTGCTCCCAACGCACAGGCTCAATCTCCCCCGCGACTTTGTCGAGCTTCCACTCCAAGTCCTTCGCCAAAGTCTTCACGTCCCAACCCATCTCGCCGATTACCTGCGCCGGCTTTGCGCCGAGTTTGCGCAGTTCCGCCAACAACTCTACTAGTGTCACCCGATCCGCCCCCTTCGTATTTCTTCCCTGTTCGCCGATGGCTATCAGCCGTGTTTTCATCCCCGCCCGGTCAAGCGGGACCCAGTCAAGACTGAGAAGCTCAATGCTTGTAACATGAGTTACTCCCTCCCGAACCTCTGTCGCTACATAGCCGTAGATACTCACTTGAGTTATCGCACCCGCCCGTACCCATCGTTTGAGATCTGACGACGCCTTATCCACTACTCCGCGAACAAACGCGCTGCCGTCACGATACATCGCTCCAACCCAATGGGTCACAGGCTGCGGAAATTCTGTTTCAACATCTTCTTGCTTTTGATGTCCCAGATAGCCAGCATACATCTTCACCGCCATCTGCTCTGCCAAGTGTCGGATCACAACTTTACCGTACACCCACCCCCGCTGCGAAGTACCAGAGGGGATCTCCATCACCACTTCCAACGGGTCTGGGTCCCCGGCCTTGAGTGCCAAGACGCTGACCCCAGAAGCAAGTGGGATGTCCGTCGGACGCATCTCCCCGGCTATTCGCGCAGTGAGGCAAGCCATCTCCCCTACGCCAGCCAGATCAAATAATAGTTGCGGCGGCTGCAGATTGACGTTCTCCTGCTGGTAATGCCGTAGTAGATGTCGAGCTGCGATCGCTCTCTGCGCTGTCGTCAAGTCCGGCTCTGCCCCTACACCTACTAGGGCTGCAGCAGCGGCAATCATACCACCACGATTGAGAACGAGCGTCCCATCTTGTCGTAACGTATGATGAGGCCCCCAGGTATCTGCCAGCGTTAGAGCCTCAGTTACCTCTGCCTTTACCACAGCATACATCTCCTGCACTGCTGCGACAGCGCCCTCAGCTTGTCCCGCAACGCCTTCTCTCAGAATTTGCCACTGTGCAGATTTGTCGACTGGTCCCCATTCGCCTACGTCCAGACGGTCGTTTCGAATTTGAAATTTCATTTTCCCTCCTCCTTCCCGCCTAGAATCCGGAGAGTCAACCTAACCTCCGGTGGCATCCCATGTGCTTCGAGGACTACACACTTGTCAACACGGATTTCTATTGGCAGCTTCTCTAACGCTTGGTAGATAGACGCAATATAGTTTCCTCGTCCTAATGTGAAGGTCACTGGCAACTCAATGTTTGGTTCATCAGGAAAAGACATCCCTTTGGGTAACTCTTGCTGTTTCAAAGTTGTGGCCTCCCTAAAATCT
>QLUB01000186.1 GCA_018725205.1 candidate division NPL-UPA2 bacterium | reverse complement strand
TCGACTTCTCGCTCAGCCGCCCCGGTATCGGGCGCTTTCGCGTGAACGTTTACCGCCAGCGCAATACCGTGGCCATCGCACTTCGCCTCATCCCCGCCGGTATACCCGATTTGCGCGAGCTTAACCTGCCGCCCATTGTCTCGGAATTGGCCCGTAAGCCAAACGGACTGATTCTTGTCACCGGTCCCACCGGAAGCGGCAAATCCACTACTTTGGCGGCGATGATTGGCCAGATCAACCGCGAGGAGAAGCTGCATATCTTGACTTTAGAGGACCCCATCGAGTTTTTGCACCGGCACGACCAGAGTATGGTCAACCAGCGCGAAATCGGTCCGGATACTCCGACCTTTGCCGCCGGGCTGCGCGCGGCACTGCGCGAAGACCCGGACGTAATCTTGGTGGGCGAAATGCGCGACTACGACACCACGCAAATCGCGGTCAGCGCCGCCGAGACCGGTCACCTAGTCCTCGCTACTTTGCATACCCCATCCGCTTGGCAGACCATAGACCGCATTGTAGATATCTTCCCGCCCTATCAGCAGGCGCAGATTCGCATTCAACTGGCTGCGTCGCTGCAAGGCGTAATTGCCCAGCAGCTCTTGCCCCGCGCCGATGGACCCGGCCGTGTAGCCGCCTTTGAGGTTATGGTCTCCACCCCCGCCGTGCGTAACCTCATCCGCGAGGGGAAGACACACCAGCTCCCCTCCATTTTGCAGACTAACGCTCGCGCGGGCATGGTAACGATGGAAGCTTCGCTAAAGGCGCTGTTGTCCAGCCGGATCATCTCCGACGAGACCTACCGACTGTATAGTGCGGAATCCGGTATCCTGCGTATTCTGGAGTGATGTAAATGAGTGAAGTCTATGCTTTTAAGGCACGCGCGGCAACGGGAGCCGCACACAGCGGCACGATTACCGCCGAAAGTCAAAGCGAGGCGCTAAAGAAACTGCAGGAGCGCGGCCTGGTGGTTACGCACCTGGAGATAACGCGCGATCTCGGGGCGCAGTTGCGCGCGAGCAGAGGTAAACAGAGTCTGTTTACGCGCCCCATGCCGGCAAAGGACTTAAGCATGTTCTGCCGTCAGTTTGCCGTGCTGTTTGGCTCCGGCGTTACCATCATGCAGTCGCTCCGCACATTAGAGCAGCAAACGAGCCATCGCGAACTTAAAGCGAGGCTGCGGCAGGTTACGCAGGCGGTGGTGGCGGGCGAGGGCTTAGGTGCGGCGATGAAACGCCACCCCGAAGTTTTTCCCGCTTTACTCTATAATATGGTGGCTGCAGGCGAAGTCTCGGGCGCTTTGGAGACAGTCCTCGACAAAGCCGCCTCGCATTTTGAACGCGAGCACGCCATCGAGACGCGCGTGAAATCAGCCCTGTTTTATCCTAAGCTGGTGGTCGGCACCATTGTGCTGGTCGTCACCTTCCTGTTAGTTTTTGTTGTCCCGCGCTTTGCCGAGCTTTTTGCCGGCATGGGCGTCGCCTTGCCACTCCCGACGCGGATTTTAATTGGGCTCGGGGAGTTTATGGCTAGCTGGTGGTGGGCAGTGGGGATAGGGTTTGGCGCGACTTATGCTGCAGTCATGTGGTACAAGACTACGCCGCGTGGCCGCGTCGTGCTCGACAGATTATCACTGCGGTTGCCCATCTTTGGCGAGCTTAACCGCATGAATTTTGTTTCGCGCTTTTGCAGGAATCTGGCAACGCTTAGTCGAAGTGGTGTACCCATAGTCCCGGCGATGATTTTGGTGCGCACAACGATTGGCAACCGCGTGCTTGAGGACGCTTTGCGCCCGGCCGAGGAAGCAATTAAGGCAGGGCAGGGCATTTCCGTACAGCTCGCTCGGAGCGGTTTCTTTCCCCCGCTCGTGACCCAAATGGTCGCGGTGGGCGAGGAGACCGGTGCGCTCGATACCATGCTCGAGCGCGCGTCGGATTTCTACGACGGCGAGATTAAAGCTTTGACCGACCGCTTAGCGCAGCTCATCGAACCGATTGTGTTTCTCGTACTTGGCGTTGTCGTAACTTTCATTATATTAGCTGTGATGCTACCTATGTTTGACACTTTCCGTATGGTACAATAGGTTATAGTTTTAGGCGAGGATTCTTCCTCTGCCTATGCATATAGTATGAGGAGGTGAAAAAGATGTTTAGAAAGAGAGAAAAGGGCTTTACACTGATCGAGTTGCTGGCCGTTGTCGCTATTTTGGGTGTCCTCTCCGGCTTAGCCGTACCGCGGGTAGTAGGGGCGCTTGAGAACGCTAGGCGCAGCCGCAACGTGGCTAATGCCGCCATTTTGCAGTCCGCAGTAGACCGCTACTTTGTGGACAGGGGAACTTATCCCTTAGGAGATGGAGTACCAGATCTGGCTCTGCCCGCTGACGTTGCGGCTGGGGCGATAGTGATTAACGAACCAAAGCTCGCCAATTACCTCCAGCGTGGCATACCGCCTGTTGTCGCTGCACGGATGGTTGACGCCGTGCTCACCCCCCCAGCACCCGCAGTAGACGTTGTGACGGGCCAGAGGTGGGGCCTGAACAGACGCGGGG
>QLUB01000185.1 GCA_018725205.1 candidate division NPL-UPA2 bacterium | reverse complement strand
CTGAAGCCGGCGGAGCAGACGGGAGTGCCGTCAAAATCGAAGCCTTCCCTGGGTTCCTTTGCTCCCCTAAGGTTTAGGGGAATGATCGCTCTGCCATGGTAGTCGTTCATGATCTCCTTGTAGATATCGACGCTGTCGTAGGCCGAATCCATCAGGTAGTAAGACGGTTCTTTGACAAGATTAGCGCTCGCCTTCTTGACCAGTGTCAGGGCCACCGTGCTGTCGTGCGCGCTGGCGGGCGTTATCTCTATGGCTACGGGCAGTTCGGACTTGGCATCGATGGCGGCGTGCTCCTTGTACCCGAACCAGGCTATCTTGTTGCCGTCGGTGTTCTGCTTCACTCCCCAGTCAGCGCTCTGGCCATCGCTCGATAGGTATTTCTTCGGTTTCTACTTATCGACCTCAGCTCTCAGCCATCGCCGATATAACCTATTCCGCAGCCTGTAGAGCAAAGAAATATACCTTCCCAAGGTTCTTAGGTCTCCGCCAATGCCTTCTATGACGGAGTCGAGCGTTCCAGTTGCCAGCTCAAGGCTCCTTCCGTGGTCTTGGATTCGTTCAACCGCACTGGTTGTGTAATGGTTCAGAGGCCGTAAGAACCTCTCAGCGTTATCCACACTGGTTAGGGCTTTTGTGATACCGATCTCCCAATCGCGAGTGTAGTCACACGCATGACACTGGACTACTCTCCGGGCGTCGGCCTGCCTCATCTTTCCCGCGGCGTGCGTATCGAGGTACGCGAGGTAATCGCGGAACGTTGTCAAGTGCCGTGTGGCAGTGTGAAGCTTGTGATGCAACTGCCCTATCAGTTCAAGTAGGCGACCCTTGTTTCGTTGATAACGCTCGACGATGGCTGATACATGGTTACATGAAAAGTCAAACTGTGAATCTGTCAGATACCCGTACGTAGTTGTCTGTGTGGTAGTCACGTTGCCGTTCGTCGAGCTCTGAACCAGTGCGCGGCCCTGCCGAACAACCCCACGGAAGCCAAGGATGACAGGAACAAGGTCGGCGTGCAATTCGCTATCCTTCTTTGAATGATACAGGGAGGCCAAGAGCACGTGAGAGACTTCGTGGGCCATCACAGCCACGAAGGTCTGCGGATGCTCAAGGCAGTTCTCGCTGACGCGGACACGGATCGGGTACCCCTGAAGACCGGACGTGCCGAACATCGGGAGATTTTGTGGTATGGCAACTTGGGCTGTAATGCCCTCAATACCGTGCCCCGTCCAATCCGTCCGTGCCAATGCGCTAGTTCGGAACCCGTCGGCGCTGCCCGGCCTGAAGTCTTTCGGCACATACGACAAGCTGATGCGAATAGGCAAGCCGAGTCGTGTTGCGATTTCCCGCACGCAGCCTTCGGTGTCCTTCTTTCGAAGAAGTGCGAGGAGGTCGTGGAAGGGCATTTCTTCTTTAACCCCAAGGCAGGCGATCAGTTCGTCGAGGGCGCTGGAAATGTCGTCATTGCTCAGTGTTTCAAACATGTGCCGTTCACCTTATTACATGGCCTGCGTTTGAGGCAGCTAACGACCAAGCTCACCGGGCGCGACGACAGAAGCGCTCCGGTGCAGCGCCTTGTTCGGCTGCAAGCTGATAGCGTTTCAGATAATGCCTTCTTGCTTCGCGCTATATAGGTAAGAGAATGGCGACTCCTGTTGCACTCTGTTTTTGACGCGGGCATCCAAGACGTAGTTGGCAAGTTCAATGGCTCCGCCAGCCACATAGCCTGCTGCGCCCGAAACTACTGCCACCATTGGGTCACCCCCTAAAGTACCTGCGCCGCCACCAAGCAATGCCAGCCAAGCGGATGACTTTGCACTGAAAATGGTACGCAGAGTTCCGACTACGCATCGTATCCCTCGCTCCTTCATTACGCGCTGGATGGTCTGAGCACCGAGTTCTAGTTGCTCTTGAAATTGAGTTATCACGAGTTTGGCTTCTTCTTGGCTTTCACATTTGGAGAGCTTTGTTTGAACTTCATCCACAAACCTTCTAAGGTATAGCAACTCCTCACGACGCTGATTTCTAAACCCTACTACTTCGCGCAGCTCTGTGTCTGGCGCAACACGCGGTAAGAGATTCTTGAGGGACAAAGCCATACCAGGTAAAGGCTCACTATTTGACCCACACCGGTAGATAATGTCTTCGTACTCTGCATGGTCAGTGCTTGGCTGCACATACTGAGGGTCTTTCGACGCTAAGTAACGCGCCAACATCCCCATATAAATCGTGGCCGCTGGCTCTTTGACGCGAATCCAGCCGTCCATACTGGACTGGTCGGGCGTCAAGTGTCTGTCAACCACTGCTCGCCAAGAATCATAGGTCATCTTCTCAAAGGCGATGTTCCAATAGCGTCCCGATGAGGGCTTTGTCATTTCTTCTGCGAACTCAGGAGAATCCAAGCGTTGTCTGAATTCTTCCGCCAACTCCTTCCTGGTACGGTAGTCTTGCACGAGCGGCTCAGGATCGAAACGCCTGTACAAACCTTCGTCTGACAAGTAATTAAGGTTCGGCGTTTCGATAACCTGCTTGAATCTTTCAGGCACGATAGA
>QLUB01000184.1 GCA_018725205.1 candidate division NPL-UPA2 bacterium | reverse complement strand
CCTTTTATGAATAATAATTTTTTTGCTTTCACAGCAATCATTATAGTCTTTAGTTTCGTAAAAGCGCCAGTTAGCCCAGCCAGCGCTGTAGTTACGCTACCAACGATGGACAAGACCGGCCCTAAAGCCGCTATAAAAGCGATAAAAGTTAAAATGCCAGACTGGACAGATGGGGGTAGGTTGCCAAAACCCGCGACTACAGCCGTAATTCCAGCGATTAACGCAGTAATTTGCGGTAGAATTTTCATCAGCGCGTCCATCAGCTGTGTGCCGATCGGCTCGATAGCAAGCGTCACCTGATTACGCAGTGTAGCCATTTTATCGGCGAATGTGTCTGTGGCCGCACCTGCGGCTTTGACTGTCTCCGGACTTGCCGCTATCTGCTTCACAAGCTCCTCAAACTCAAAACGACCCTCCAAGATGGCCGCCGCCATGTCAGGGCCTGCGCGGGCACCGAAAATCTCCATAGCTAAGGCGGTGGCTTCGGCGCTTGGTCCTAATCTTTGTATTTCGGCTATAGTCTGGTTGAGGCCCTCACGCATCGGCACGCCTTCTTTAGCGAACTTACCCATAGCTATCCGCAGGCTGCCCAACACCAGTTCAGTATTCACGCCTTCGCGCTCCCATTTGCCCAGCATGGCAGCGGATTCTTCCACGCTGAAATTCATCGCCCGAAGTGGTGCGCCAAACTGAACAAGCGCGGCAGAAAGTTGATCTACACCGATACCGGTCGTTTGGCTGGTTTTCCAGAGGGTGTCTAGTGTTTTTGTCTGATCTGCTGTGGCCACGCCCCAGTCGCCGAATACGCGAGTAGTCGCTGCAATTATAGGGCCGACTTCTACTTTTGCCAAGCCCGCTAGGTCGAGCATACCCTCCGCCAGCTCTCGCAGCGGTTCTCCCGTCAAACCCAAACGTGTGTTCAAGTCAGCGATAGCGGTGCTAACTTGATCGGCGTTCTCCGGCACACGGGCAAAAACAGCTCTAAAGTCGTCACCGAGGGCTTCGAGGTCTTTGCCAGTCGCGCCAGTGCCTGCGCGAATAGTGGCCATAGCGCCCTCAACTTGCGTAGCTGCCACAATCGCACCCGTACCAAGCGCAATAATCGGTAGGGTCACGCCTGTAGTCAGTCCGCCACCTATCTCACTCATGCGCTCGCCAACGGCCTCCATCCGCGAAGACACCGTCTGCATACTTTTCTCAAAGTTTTTAGTGTCCCCGAGGATTCTCACCCACAGAGATCTAACGTCAGCCATTTTTTGTCACCTCCCCACCCATGGCTATGGTAATCGCCTCGAGTATTTCACGCTGCCTTTGTGCCGGCTGCGCCTGTGCAGGCGGCTTAATATGCTGAAAAACCGAAAAGTTTGCCATCTCCATGGCACGGCTCTTTTTATGGTCACGGTTCACGTTGTAAGTTATTGCCAGTAGCATGCTCGTCTGCGCATCACGCTGGTAGTGCCCCTGCAAAAGCAGCATAGTCTCCGATGGCGTCAGCCGCCAGTAGTCATCCGGCATAACTCCTGCCAACAGGACGTCCCGCTCTATGCCGGCGACGTCCTGTTGCGCAAAGGGGGGGATGCTACCATGGCTTCCCCTAAAATTTCTGTCATTTTCTCGTAACCTAGATCGTCGATGATGTCGTCGACATTTTCTAGGGTTATGCTCGGATGATGACGGGATAGCCCCGCCTGCAAAAGCAACGTTAAGTTGCCGATACCATCCGCCATAGCTGCGAGCGAGTGCCCCATCGCTTTTTCGGCGACGCGAAAAGCGCGGTTGTCGAAGTATAATGTGTACTCGCGATCTAGTGTGGTAAACTTTGTCCCTGTGTTCACTAATATCCCCCTCCTTACCACGTCAGTGTTGGTGCGCCACTCAACTTGAGAGACGCGCTGAATTCGATCCTGTCCTCCCGCTGCGGGTTAATACTAAAATTTTTCAGGTAGCCTACCACACGCCAAACGCCCAGGCCGCCGGGGAGTGTGATCCGCCAGTCGCGCATAAGCGTAGATAGTCCAGCCAGTGATCGCTGGGTAGCATCCGCCACCCAAACGCCTGAGAATTCTAGCTCGCCGGCATCCGCCAGGCCCGCGATATACCGTTTAAATCTATCGGGCGCGTCGTGTGTCGTGACTTCGACGTCATCAACCTCGCCCATGCTGAATTCACCGATGGTTTCGACGCGGGCGACGCTACTCCAGGTTGCCCCTGCGTCTGCGGATACCGCCAAGAGTGTTCCGTGTCCAATTCTTTCTGACATTTTTATCCCTCCCTAAACTCGTAGCACGGCTACGGATATAGCTGTGACTAGCGAGTAATCGATATAAGTGTTGCCTATGTCGACCCCGGCGATCTGGTTGTGGTTTTCACCCGATACCGGCCCAATCAGTCTGTCTGTGCCGTTTGGCACTGTCACCACCCGCGCCGCAAGTGGCAAGCCGTCGCGGCTAAACGTGGACGGAATCGTCACCGTCACCGGTGCTGTGTGCGCGTTGCGCACGAAGATAAAGATTCCCCGTTCAGTATTAGCGAACATGTGCCCCGCTGCGATTGCCATAGTTAGCGT
>QLUB01000183.1 GCA_018725205.1 candidate division NPL-UPA2 bacterium | reverse complement strand
TAGCCCTGTCTGCCCACCTTCGCCACGACTAAAGCGCTCAAACACCTGCTCGCCTAGCGCGGGGTCAATGCCTGGGCCGTCGTCGCGCACAGTGATGCTCACTACAGGGCCTTTCAGGCTAGCTGAGAGCTCAATTCTTTGTCGGGCATATCGCGTAGCATTGGCTATCAGATTAGTAAGCGCGCGCACGAGCTTGTCGAAATCCCCGGCCAGCATTAGGTCGGTAGGCTCACTTACAGCGAGGTCTAGCCCCGCCTCTACCACCATGCCGCGCGTTGATTCCTCAGCCGCGCTGAGCAAGTCGCGCAAGCGCACGTCCTCTCTAATCAAACGCTCCGGGCGGGCGGTAATCGTGGAGAGGTAAATCATGTCGTTAACTAGCTTCTGCATCCGCACCGTTTCCCGCGAGATAACATCAAGGCACTTCGCGGCCTCGTCGCCGCTGTAGATGCCTTCCTTAAGCGCCTCGGCATACCCCTGAATGTTCATCAGGGGTGTTTTTAGTTCGTGGCTCGCATTTTGCACAAACTCGCGCTGCGCTTCTTCGCCTGCCTGCAGCTGCAAGGCCATGGCATAGAGCGCGTGCGAAAGCTCGGCAATTTCGTCGTCGCCCGCCAGACGCGGGACAGCGCGGTAATCGCCGGTGGCAATTTGGTGCGCGGCCGAGGCTAGCCTTTGCACTGGTCTAGATATCTTGCTCGTCCAAAAACTCCCGAGCAAGGTGCCCGCCAGCACAATTACCACTGAAATTGGGATCAATATAGACATAATACCTGCGGTAACGGCCTTAAGCTCTCTGTGAGGTGCGATTGCCAGGATAAAGCCACGGTTTGTCGGTAGCTCCGCCAAAGCATAAACATGCTCACCTGATTGTAAGTGCCAGCGCTCTGTCCGCGTCATGCGCGACAAGTCTTTCAACGGTACGTTAACAAACGCCCCCACCGGGAACGCCGCGCTGCTGCTGGCCAAAATGCGCCCCTGCGACGACATCCATACCAGTTCTGCCCCCACCATGCGATTAGCCGCGCGAAAGCGCATGGCACCTTGCATCGGCATCGGCATATCCAGAGTGCCCGCTACCGCAGTGGCGAGGCGGTGGAGCTCCGTCTGTGCGCTGTGGATAAGGTAACGCCTAAGCAGAACGTTAGCGCTTAGCGCGAGTGCCAAGCAAGCAAGCAACGCAAACACCGTGTTCGTAATAGCTATCTTTTGCGCTAGGCTAAACTTACGCATTGACTCGGTACCCGTAGCCCCACACAGTGGTCACTTCCACCGCCGAGACTCCGTCCAGTTTCTTGCGTATGCGCCGCACCAAGTCGTCGACAGAGCGGCTGTCGCCCACGTAAGAGTAGCCCCACACCGCCGTCAACAGCTGCTCGCGCGTAAAGGCCCGCCCCTTATTCTCGATTAAATACTTAAGTAGCTCAAACTCCTTGTTGGTTAGTTCCATCGTGACTGCGCCTACGCGAGCGACGCGTGCGGCGAGGTCAAGCGTAAGGTCAAGGTGTTGCGTGGTGCCGGGTTCTGCCCCCGGTTGTTCAATCCGCCGGAAGATAGCCTTAATGCGGGCCAATAGTTCGCGCGGGCTGAAAGGCTTCACTAAGTAGTCGTCGCCGCCAAGCTCAATCCCTAGGATGCGGTCAAACTCCTCGCTGCGCGCGGAGACAAAGATAATGGGCGTCTGGTGCTTAGCCCGTATGCGCCTACACAATTCTAACCCGTCAATGCCCGGCAGCATAATATCAAGCACGATTAAGTCGGCTCCTTGTTGCACAATGGCCTCTAGCACACCTTCACCACTAGCATGTGGAAAAACGCGGTACCCCTCGTGCTCGAGGTACCGCATCAGGAGCTCGCGTACTCCCTGTTCATCTTCAACTACATGGATTTTGCGCATCGCTTTTCCTCCCGATGAAGCAGAAGGGAAGGAAGCAGAAGGGACGGAGCCTTTTGCTTCACTAGTTCGCTCCGTCTCTTGTGCCTCTAGAAGCACCTGCCCTGCGACTGCGCTCCTACTGCCCGCTGCCAGACCCTTTAGTAGAGTTGCGCCGCTTTTGCAGACGCTCGCGGATGATGGCCAGCCCTTCGCCGGCTTCAATGCGAGCGCGGATCGCCGGAGCTTCGGCAAGCATAGCCTCAGCGCGCTTAACCATCTGTGCTGCAATCTGCTCTGCATTGCGCTCTACCTGTGCCAGTACGCGCGCCTGCTTTGCCTGTAGCGCCTCTAGCCGACGCTGTGCCACGGCTGGGTCAGTGGCCTTCTGCGCTTGTTCTCTAGCGCGCTCCAGTATGCGTGCCTGTGCCGCCTTGAGGTCGACAACAATTTGGGATGGCAGCGTGGCTTTGTTAGCTACAATTTCCCGCGCTTTGGCGACCATCGCGTCGTGCCGCTCGAGCATACGCGCGGCTAAGGCAGCTGGGTCAGACTGTGCGAGTGCCTGCTCCTTTCAACATACCCAAATGTGTTTAACGTACTGGGTAGAGGTTAATAGAATTGTTCGAATGCCCGGTATCGCTGTCCGGGCTTCCTGCTTCATTCCGCCCGCTTGCTCCGAAACGTCGCCGCTTCG
>QLUB01000182.1 GCA_018725205.1 candidate division NPL-UPA2 bacterium | reverse complement strand
CCGCTGTCCGCTGTCCGCTTTCCACCAAGTGCCAAGTGCTAAGTGCCAAGTGCTAAGTGCCAAGTGCCGCTATCCGCTGTCCGCTCTAGATGTGCTACACTAAGTCGAGGTGATGAGATGAAGCATTTATTGCTGCCTTCTATGTACGTAGAGAGCATTTACCACATCGACCTAGCTAAGCTGCGCGCACGCGGCATTGACACGATTATCTCCGACCTCGACAACACCCTAGTACCGTGGGTCGCGAACCAGGTTAACCCGGAACTAAAGACGTGGCTAGAGAACCTTAAGGCGCAGGGCTTTAAGGTTTGCTTAGTGTCTAACGCCTTAGAAAGACGCATCGCCTACTTTCGCGCCGAGCTTAACTTGCCCGGGCTAAGCCGCGCCAACAAACCCTCCCGCCGGGCCTTTCTGCAGGCGCTGGCACTGTTAAACAGCCGCCCCGAAACGACAGCCATGATTGGCGACCAAGTTTTCACCGATGTCTTAGGCGGCAATCGCTTAGGACTGTTTACTATCCTCGTGGTGCCGCTGTGCGACCGCGATTTCTTCTTGACGCGCATCGCGCGGGTATTCGAACGCTGGGTGCTGCGAATGCTGACGCGTGAAGCGTGAACTGTGAAGCGGGACGAGGTGGCTATCCGCTATCCTCTTTCCGCCCGCCTCTTCTAAGTGCTATGTGCTAAGTGCTATGTGCTAAGTGCTCCCCCAAGCAGGAATCCCGCTGCGTATGTCGAAACCTCCTTCAACAGGCGAGAGGAGGTCACCGATGCTGCGCAAAAAGCTAGGCGAATTGCTGCTGGAAGAAGGCGTGATTACGCGCGAGCAGTTGTCGGGGGCGCTGGCCGTGTCAGGCGGCGCTCGCCTCGGGGAGATTTTAGTAGCGCAAGGGCTAGTCAGTGAGGAGAAGTTGTACCGCGTTATCGCCAAACAGCATGGGGCAGGTTTTGTGCTGCTGCGCGATATCACTCCCGAGCAAGAAGCCGTTAAACTCCTAAGCGCCGCTACCGCGCGGCGCTATAGATGTCTGCCGCTTAAGCGCACGCAGGACTCCCTGCATTTGGCCACCGCCGACCCCTTGAATGTTTTGGCCGTGAGCGACATTTCTCTAATCACCGGCCTTAGGGTCGAACTCGTGGTGATGACGCCGCGCGACATTGAGAAGGCCTTAGCCCGCCTTTACGGCGAGGCCGTAGCCACGGGGGAGGTGACGGCGGCAGGTGAAAGTGAAACCACGCCCGTGGTGCGGACAGTCAACCGCCTGATTGCGCAGGCCTGCGAGGAACGCGCCTCGGATATTCACTTGGAATCGCAGGATGAGGGTGTGCGCGTTCGCTATCGCGTCGACGGCGTGCTGCAGGATGTAAATCGCTTGGACAAAGATATGTCCCTCGCGGTGATCTCACGCCTTAAAGTCATGGCCGGGCTAGATATTTCCGAACGGCGCCTGCCGCAAGACGGGTCTTTCCGCTTTAGCGGCAGCCTAGGTCAAGCTGCGTTCGACTTGCGTGTCTCCACTCTGCCGACTGTTAGCGGCGAGAAAGTCGTGCTACGTCTACTAAACAGTGCTCGTTCTCAGCTGTCGCTGCACACGCTGGGGCTCGCCGACGACGACCGCGCGCGGTTTGAGCGCATGCTGACGCAAAGCTACGGCATGATTCTAATCACCGGCCCTACCGGCAGCGGCAAAACAACCACCCTTTACTCTGCCGTGGGGCACCTGCATCACCCCACGCGCAACATTTGCACCGTAGAGGACCCTGTAGAATTTCGGCTTCCCGGCATCACGCAAGTAAACGTCAACCAAAAAATCGGGCTCACTTTTGCGAGCGTATTGCGTGCCTTCGTGCGTCAAGACCCGGACGTCTTGCTAGTCGGCGAGATTCGCGACTATGAAACCGCCGATATTGCCGTGCGCTCGGCGCTGACGGGGCACTTGGTGTTGTCGTCGCTTCACACTAACGACGCCGCCAGCACCGTCACGCGTCTAGGCGAAATGGGGGTTGAACCCTTCTTGATTGCCGCCTCCGTGGTCGGTGTCGTGGCGCAGCGGCTGGTACGCAAGCTCTGTCCCGCTTGCAGACAGCCGCATGTGCTGACCGAACACTCCCCCGAATTGCGCGCGCTCGGGCTTGACCCCGCCGTGCAACACAGCTTCTTCGCCCCTGTAGGGTGCGACAAGTGTCACGGGGAGGGGTATCGGGGCCGCGTCGGCGTATTTGAGGTCATGAGCTTAAGCGAAGAAATGCGCGCCGCCGTCGCACGTAAAGCTCCGACCAGCGAAATTCGGGCTCTGGCCCGGCGTGCGGGCTCGCGCTCGCTGCTCGCCGATGCCCTAGACAAAGCGCGCGCGGGGCTCACCACCGTCAGCGAAACCATGCGTGTGGCATATCAGGAGGGGTAATAGTATGGCCGAGCGTGAACTTCATGTAGACGAGCTGTTGCGGCAAGCGGCGGCACAGCGTGCCTCGGACTTGCATATCACGGTGGAGTTGCCGCCGATGGTGCGCATAGACGGAGAGCTACGCCGTATGCCCGATTTGCCTGCCTTAAAGCCCGAGGACACCGCGCGGATCATGCGCGAG
>QLUB01000181.1 GCA_018725205.1 candidate division NPL-UPA2 bacterium | reverse complement strand
ATTTAAGGCGTTTCGAAGACAACCTTGCCCCAACGATTTTCAGGAAGTTTATCGATATGCCGGGAAAAGTGGTTTATGACGGCGAGAAGTTTATCATAAAAATCAGAAAGAGATCTCACACACCGATCTTGATGGGAGTAGAAAAGCTGAGAAATCCGATTGTAGTTCCCTGGTTAGGTAACCGGACTGTAGAAATCGTCTGGACAGCTTGACTTGAGGTGGCTCTTTGGCCATTATACTATCTGTGAAAATCGGTGTTTAAGTTTATCCCAGTTATCTAAGCGGGTATCGGCTGCTTGCAGGAGCTTGCCTAAAGTAGCTTCTAGCGGCAAAGTATTCTGTAGGGGAGTGGTTTCTTTTGCGACGAGCAGCATCTCGCGATAAGCCTTGCATTTAACGCTTATGGGCACTCCGGCAAGGGACGCGATTTGCGCTAATACCTGCTTAGCTTCTTCATCTTCGCCCATACGCACGCTGCAGACCATCACGGCAATCTAGGGCAAGTAACGTTGATTCCACTTGGGTATCGTCCACGCAATGCCTAGCCTGTGCAAAAGAAGCGCTCGCCTTTTGCACATCGCCTTTGGCAAAGTAGGCACAACCGGCGAGGTAGTGGGTCAAGGCTTTTGGCTCGCATTCTTCGCTGTCATTCAGCAGCTTGGCGGCATCAAAGCTTAGCGAAATGGCTTGGTCCATATGCCCGGCTTGATATAACGCGAAGGCAGCCGCATACCTACATTCCCAAGCTTTGCGCAGCTGCTTGCACTTCACGTAGGCGTCAGACGCCAAAGCATAAGAGATGATTGACTGCAGTAGCGCTCCGTCAAGTTGCTGCAGTTCGCCTTGCACTTCATGGTAGAGGGCCAGCATACCTGTGGGCACATTTTCCTTGCACGCAGCTGCAAGTTCAGGAAATATCTCGCGTGCCGCCACAAGCTCGCCTGTAGCAAGCAATGCTTTGGCTTGATTTAGGTTTGTCTCAAACCTGTGCAGCGTTTCTTCTAGACGACCCGGCAGAAAGTAGTCCAGATGTTCCTCTAGCCTTTCGGCTATAGCCTTTAAGTTTTCTGCCGACGGTTTTATTCTGCCAATTTCAATGGCAGAAATGTACGTCCGAGACGCGATGCCCTTGGCCAATGCGGCTTGCGTCATGCCGCGTGCCTGCCGAGCCTCCCGAATGCGCTTGCCGATCATAGCTTCGCCCCGTTCTTACTTACGTCGTTTGCAATATCTTTCTCAATATCTTTCTCTACTAAAGGCTGTAATCCTGCGGGGCACTGAGGCGCGGTCAGTTTGAGCCCTCTTCACGCTAAGTGAGAGCCGCGGGATTTTCTTGCCTTTAGAATTAGGATGTTCGCTGCTAAGGCAGTTAAACTGGTTCTAAAGGAGGAAAGGAACCGACAGAGTATAGGGAAATTTTGCGATTGAGCAGTAAGGGCATCAGCATAATGAACCCTCCGTGAGGGTCATGGGTTTTGTCATATTCGCAGACAATTTGCAGATAAAGTCGTATGAACCTACCAAAATGGCTCAAAAACTAAAACAAAAAAGGACCGGAAGGTCCTTGATATTGCTTGGTGCCGAGAGAGGGACTCGAACCCTCACATCCAGAGGACGCTTGATTTTGAGTCAAGTGCGTCTGCCATTCCGCCATCTCGGCATTGCCTGTTCAGTATAGCATCAAAAAACACGATTTTCAATACCTAGGTGCTACCTCATGAACCAACAAATGCATGGATTGTGCTGAGCAACATGGTAAAATACTAAGCATGGTTCGTTGCGACGAGCTAAAAACAGCTAGGAGGAATTTGACTATGACCATTGCAAGCCAATTATCGCAGACTCTAGCGAACATGGAGGGTGCTGCCGCCAATCTCAAGACCTTTGCGTCGCAAACCCAAAATCAGCAGGCCAAACAGCTCGTAAGTGGGTGGCGATACCACACCGCAAAAAAAGGGTGGCAAGAACACAATTAGATAGAGAACAAGGATTGGGGCTAACCTAGAGGATAAAGGGTAGCCCCTTTTTGGAGGTGTTGAGGTGACCGCACTCACCGTGGTTTTGCGTACGATGTTTTCGTTTGTATTCCTTTTTCTGATGGTGCGACTTATCGGCAAGCAGCAACTCAGTCAAATATGTCAACGCTGATCTGCCTGCGGATATTCCGCAAGGAGCGAGCAAGAACCCACATCTCTAGTGGGCAGGCAGCTCAATTTTCGGTTCGTCGGGGTTCGTTTTGTAAAGGACAAAATTGCGTCCGATCACTTGTATTAGCTCAGCATTGACTTCGACTGCTAGCTCGGTAGCCACCATCTTAACCTCACCATCAAGATTTTTTAGCACGCGCACCTTGACTAGTTCGCGGGCCTTTAAGGCTTCGTCAACCGCGGTTGCTACAGCCTCTGTTAGCCCACCTTTGCCGATATGCAAAAGGGGTTCGTGGGTGTTGGCCAGGCCACGCAGGTAGGCGCGCTGTTTACTAGATATCATTACTTTCACCTCCTTTAAATTGTTTATCGCTATGGTGGGAGCAACAGGGCTCGAACCTGTGGCCTCTACCGTGTCAAGGTAGCGAGAGACTCCTGCC
>QLUB01000180.1 GCA_018725205.1 candidate division NPL-UPA2 bacterium | reverse complement strand
CCAGGGCACGGAGATTTACTTCTTCCTGCCGCGGCACGCGCCAAATGTCGGGCAGGCACCCCAATGAAAGAGAGACTGAAGTCACTCCTGTTGGCTGTGCTAGTCTTAACAAGTGTTACCATGAGCAGCGAGGTCTGGCTAGGGAAGTATCATGCGCCCCCGCCCCCCCCCCCGCGGGAGAGCGTCACTCCGCCGGCACCTGCGGCAGTAGTTGCGCCTGTGGCGGTCTACGTTCATGCGGCCCCCCATGCGCGTACCTTTAGCCTGGGCGACCCGGTCTTTGACGCCACTTGGCAGCGCTTACACAGCCTCCTTCAGATCGCAGCAACGTTTACGGTGCGCGTTAGCACGCCGGGCGAATGGGAGCGGGCGTTGCGCGCGGGCAGCCTCGAGTACAAATTTAGTGGTCCATTACAGCTAACGCTTTTACTTGAGGCCATAGGTATGCCGCAAAAAAGCGACGCGCCTGCGCAAAGCGCAGACCGCCTGATGCTGAGCAGACAGAGCAATCACTTGTATCTCTTAGACACGCAGTCCGCGCGCTTTTTTGTCTGGGAAAACGCAGGTGCGGCCCCCGGAACAGCTGTGCGCGATGAGAATTCGCGGCAGCTAGATTGGGTGGCGGCACAGCAGTCCGGTCAGAGACTGCGCCAGCTAACCTCCCCTTGGCGTGCGCGTGCAGCTACGTGGGTCTACGTACCCGACAGCCCAGGCGTGTGGCCGCAGTTGCTCGTAAGCCACGAAAGACAGGCCAGCCCGGCACTCGCCAACAGTTTCTTCAGCGACATCTCCCTCGTTAGGCGTGTGGGCGAGCGGGATGGTCGCGTTTCCCTGACGGACGGAGTGCGACACGTCTACCTTCATGCTGACGGCACGGTGCAGTATGTAGCGACGAGCTGGTTTGTGCCGACGGCGGATATTGCCACCGAAGCTAAGGGCGCGCTCACAAGGGGATTGAGTTTTATCGCGCACCACGGCGGGTTTAGTGAACACGTGCGCTTGCGCACAGCCGAGGTCGAGCCGGCTCGAGGAGAAGCTGTGGCGCAGATCCAGTTTGAGTTCCGCCCCTATGCTAGGCTGTCGCTCGGGGGAGTGGTGCATTTTGTTCCCATAGTAGCGTGGGGACCACAGCTAATAGTTGCTGTCAATGAACGCGAGGTTGCATATTATTACCGCTCGCTCTATAACCCCATCACGGACGGCGCATCACCGACAAGAGTAATCAGTGCCGAGGGTGCTTTGCGTGCGCTTGAACCGAGTCTGTCGCCGGGGAGACTGATCACCGCTATGTACCTCGGGTTCTACCAACGCGAGATTGACCATGTGACCGAGTTTCTTTACCCGGTGTGGGTGGTCGAGCAGAGCGAAGAGCGGTTCTTGGTCAATGCGTTTACTGCGGACGTGATTGCCGGTCCATCCGCCCAAATAACACTAATTAACGCCACCAGCAGCCAGGCAACATGGGATATCGGCGTGCCCCACGCCCTCAGCCAGTACGCAGAGTTTAGGCTCGAGTATCGCCGTGACGGGCAAGTTGTCCACAGAGACCAGTGGTTAAGCCCCGGTGGCCCTAGCTATTCCATGACGCGGACCACAAGCGGCTTAAGCCCGTCGACTTCGTACACCGTGTACTTCTTTGCGCGGCGCGGTGATGCTTGGCGCGTCGTTGACGGAGCGGGACGCCGCATTACCACCAAGACGAGATAAGAAAGGAGGGCGAGAGGCGTGGATTGGTCGCGCGCAAAGACTATCCTGATCATCGCGTTTCTCGTCCTTAACGTCGTGCTGGCGGTTCAGCTCTATCTGTTGCCGATGTTTGACCTGTCCGGCCGTCCGGTAAGCCCGGAGGTCATTAAACAGCTCCTCGAGGGTAAAGGCGTGCAACTGGCAGTCACTCTGCCGCGCCGGGGCCCCACCGCTCCTTTCGCGCTCCTCTCTACCCCGGCCTACTCCGACCGCGAGATAACCACTATTGCGCGCGACCTGCTTGGCGGAAATGCCGCGCGTATCGCTCCCGGTGGGTCACTTGGCGCGGAGGCCGCAGTGAGCTATCGCGGCGACGGGGGGCAGCTCGTAGTAGTGACCGCGCGTGGGCTCGTTTCGTATGAAAACCAAAAGGCTGCCGGGGGGGTAAGCACCTTTAGCGCGGAAGAGGCCGCGCGCAAGGCAGCAGTGTTTGTGCGCGAGCGCATTGGAGAAACCGGCTTTGTCTTTGAGGGTGTCACGCCGCTTGAGTCCGGCGGGTTTCGCGTCGATTACCTGCAGAGATTTCGCGGTTCCTATGTGTTCCCCGGCTACATCACACTCGTCGTCAAGTCCGAGGGAGTAGTAGCGATGTGGATGCATCGCTTGCGGGTGTCCTTTGAAGTAGGCACTGCCAGGCGCATCTTGTCAGCGCACGAGGCCGTGCTGAGTTTAGTCAATCATCGTCAGAATGCCGGCGAAACAGGCGACCTAGCAGTGCAGAAAATGGATTTTGGCTTTCATAGTCCCATCTATGACACCGTAGACCCAACTTGGCGCGGTGTCCCCGTATGGCGCATACGCACTTCGCGCGGCGAGTTCTTTCTTAACGCACACTCGGGCGTGCTGGAAGCTAGGTAGCAGGCGGG
>QLUB01000018.1 GCA_018725205.1 candidate division NPL-UPA2 bacterium | reverse complement strand
CAACCGTAAACCGTCAACCGCCACCGTCAACCGTCAACCGTCAACCGTCAACCACTAGGGACTAGTCGCCGCGTCCTCAAAATGGTAGAATATCGACACCAGAACGTGCAGGAGGTGTGCGGTGAAAGAGCAACGGCAGGCGAGAATCTTAGAGATCGTCACTAGGCAAGAGGTGGAGACGCAGGAGGAGTTAGGTCGCCTGCTGGAGAACGCAGGCCACAAGGCCACGCAGGCTACGGTATCGCGCGATGTTAAAGAACTTGGGCTGATCAAAACCGCAGGCCCCTCCGGCAGACAGGTCTACACCCAATCCCCGGGGAACGGCAGCGATAGCCTTACCGACCGACTGGTTCGCATTCTGCGTAACGCCGTAACCGGCCTTGACTACACCGGCAACCTTGTGGTCATCAAAACATTCTCCGGGGGCGGCAATGCGGCAGCCGCAGCGCTTGATAGCCTAGAGCTCGAAGGAGTAATGGGAACTATCGCGGGCGATGACACTATCCTGCTAATTGGTCGGGAAGCAAGCGAGACCCAAGCAATTGTAGAGCGGCTAAGTCGCATGTTGGTGTTGCCTAGACGAAAGCCACCTCTGTAGAATTGTTAAGTCACACAGTTGAATACCAGTAGCTAGGGGAGTCTGCAAATAGCAGGCTGAGAAGGGGCATAGCCCCTGACCCTTTGAACCTGATCTGGGTAACGCCAGCGTAGGGAAGCAAGAGTGTAAGGCGCGCTCCTGTTTCGGGGGCGCGTGTTTTTAGTGCGGAAATTCAGGGAGGGATATGTATGAAAAATAGACAGACCTTAATGCTAGTCGAAACAGCGGTAATGGTGGCCTTTGCCTATGTGCTGAGCTTGTTTAGAGTCGTGGAAATGCCACAAGGCGGTTCGGTGTCGCTGGCCATGCTGCCCATCTTTGTGATTGTATCCCCGGCATGGTGGCCGGGCTGCTGTTTAGCGGCACTAAGCTCTTGACAGAGCCATATATCGTTCATCCCATCCAAGCTTTGCTAGACTACCCATTGGCCTTTGCGTCCATTGGCTTGGCAGGGTTCTTCAAGGACAAACCGCTGGCAGGTATTACCGTGGGAGGACTGTCGCGACTACTGTGTCATTTTCTCTCCGGCGTAATTTTCTTTGCCGCATACGCACCCGCAGGTCAGAGTATTTATGCTTACTCGCTAGTCTACAATATCACTTATATGGGGCCGGAATTAATCATTGCGCTAATGGTCGCTCCGCTTGTCATGGCCAAGGTCATGCCTATGGCCTCAGCGGAGTTTGACTTACGGCGCAATCTGCTTGAGATTGTCTCCTTTGTTGTCCCCCTTGTCGCTCTGGCCGTGATAATAGGCTTAGGGAGTCAAGCTCTTGTCAGCTACATTGCCCTTGCGGCTTGGGCCTTCCTTGGCGTATATCACGCCCTAAGTGTCCGTCGCGATTTCTCCGCTGGCAAGCGCGGCCTGTTGCTGGTCACCATGCCCCCCGCCGCAGTCTACGCCGTATACCTAGCCATCACCACCCTTCTGTCGTGAAATTTTGTTTCACGTCCCCTTTGCGTTGCCGATTTCCATGTCGGTGGCAATGCTGAATTTCCATCAGTGCGGAAATTCATTATAGACATTGACAACGAACACGTGTTCGTATATGCTCTAGGAAAACGCAATGGGGTGACGAAGGTGAAGGTAGAACGACAGGTGATGCCGCAAGCGAAGGCGTTAATGTGGGAGGACGGCTACCTAGTAGTGGAGGCAGAGCCGCGGGCTGGACTCACGTTGTTCCTTTCGCAGCTGGGCAGCGAAATGGCGGCGGCGGCTAAAGGCACGATCGTCTACATTAACGCCACCCACAGCGAAGGCAGCATGTTTGCGGAGCTTGGGCGCAAGTTAGGTCAGGAGTGGGAGGAGGTAACACCACGTTCCTTCCTTGCTGCGTTAACTGAGCACTCGCCGTTAGTTGTTCTGCTTGATGGGCTGGAGTGTTTAGCCCCGCGCGAACGCGAGGTAATGTCGGGACTGCTCAAGGCGTTTAGCAGTGAGCGCATGTTTTGCCCAAGCCTGATGCGGGTGTACCTTGTCGTGGGCGTGACGGGCAAATGGGAGGGGGCCAAGCTGACACTGGGCTATTTCACGCGCGACGAAGTGGCCAGATTGCTTGAACGCTCAAGCGATGACCCCGTCGCTCTGGCCCTCTATGCGTGGACAGGCGGTGCACCGGAACTAACGCGGGAGTTAGCGCGAGGGTTGCTCTGCTGCGAGCAAGGACCGCAAGCGGTGTACATGGCAGTGCAGGAGAGCGCCAAGCACGGCAGGCTCAGCCGCGTCGCCTGCGCACGGCCTACTCTGACGGACTTACGCCGCCAAGGGTTAGCGCGAGAGCGCCCGGTTCCAGCCGTGAGCTTGGCACTCAAGTTAGCGGAGAGCGGCCAACAAAAGCTAATCGTGAATAGGGGCACCATGGAAGTGCGTTTCGGGGGGCGACTGCTGCCCTTGTTTCCACAGGAGATGCGCATTCTGTGTTTGCTGGTGGCTAATCCCGGCAGGGTGTATAACGCGGCGCAAATCTACGCTAGTTTGACCGGGGGGCAGGAGCTCTATTTGGGTGAACGGAGCATCAAAGCGCAGGTTTCGCGGCTTAGAAGCAAGTTGCCGCACGGACAAACGTGGATAATCACGCGGCGAGGCATAGGCTACGCCTTCAACCCGCAAGCACCCGTCGTGTTACAATGATTATCCCAAAAATGTATGTACGTGTAACCTGCCTGTAACCACGCTAGCGTATACTGCGTGGCAGGGAGGTGCACTTATGGCTCTAAACTGGGATGTGGTTCTCGCGTTTTATCCAGACTATACATCACAAGGCCTCGTCAGTATGGTGATCTACCCTGATAAGACCACCCCCGAGCAAGTTGCTGTCAGCACACTTGTTCGGCAGGCCTGCCGACACTTCGCTCTCGACCAAAAAGCTCTCCGCAATGCCGCGCAGTTTGTTTCCGGGAAGCGTAATCTTGTGCCTTTGCCCCTTGCCTTAAGTGCTACTTTTGCCCCTCTTAAAGTGCATATGCCGCTTGTCAGGGGCGACGCGGCGTACGGTTACTTCCGCATCCAGGCAATCCAGAAAATTGAGGCCACGGAAAGGGGAAGCACGGTGGTCCTCGTAAACGGGGTGGAAGTACCACTTAAACTGACACAAACCGCTGCTCTCGCCCACACTGCACGGGCGCTCCTATTTGAGCGCGCGTTTTGGTCGCGGCGCGTCGGCGAAAACTACGTCTATGGCGGCAGGAATCTTGGCGTATAATGGGGAAATAGTGTGCAGGAATCACTTACATTACTAGGCTAGGTGGCCTATCCGTTGTTTTGGCGGACGCGCAGGGCAGTGGCAGGTCTGCGCGCACCAACAGCCGTTTGGTCGTCGCCAAGTGCGCCTCCCTGATTGGCGAAGGCGCGCGGGATGGAGCCGTAGCGCGGGCCGTGCATGACATGTTGTTTGCGCTCCGCGACGGGAAAGTGTCGGCCACCCTCACCATTATCTCGGCGGATTTAGAGACCATGAGTCTGGTCATTACGCAAAATGCAGGCCCACCGGTGTTCTTGCTACAATCGGACGTAGTCATGACGTTGGACGCGAGTTCGCAGCCCATCGGCGTGCACCGCAGTATGAAGCCAAATGTGTGTGAGGTGGCATTAGAGCCAAAGCTCGCGGTTGTGGCCATGACGGACGGCATTTACGCAGCCGGCCGCGCGCAGGGTATCCCCTGGCAAGATGAGGAGCTGCAAGCCTTACTGCTTCGTCACGGCGCCTCACCGGACTTCTTGGCGCAGGACGATATGGCGGTTTGCGTGCTATACGTGGGTGAACACAGCGCAGACGTAAAGATTCGCACCCTAAGCGTGAATTTGCCGTGTTAGGCGTTGACGCAGGCTTACGCATAGGGGTAGTCGGGAACTGCGTGAGCGGGAAGAGCACGTTAGTAAGTAAGCTCCGCGCTTTGGGGCATAATGCTATCAATATTCCGCAAGAGCACTCTGTGTCCCGCCGTTTTTGGCGTCGCATCAAACCAGACCTTTTGATCTACCTGAGTTGTACACTGCCGATGGCCCGTGTACGCCGCCCCATCGAGTGGGGCCAAGAGAGACTCAATGAGCAGTGGGACATCCTGGCAGAAGCCAAGGCACATGCGCACCTGATTATCGACACAGATCCCTTAACAGCTGATCAAGTGACGGATCTAGCAGTGCGGTCAATCCATCAATTCGAGAGGGAGCCGAAATGTGATGAAAGAACAAGTCAGCTTAAGTGCTGTGAAAGCCCATCCCCGTGTACAGACCTACCTTGACTTCGGCAATGGACACCTAGCGGCTATGGGCTTTACGGAGCATGGCCTGCGCCATTCCGCCGTGGTCGCGCAAGTAGCGGCGCGCATCTTGCGTGAACTCGGCCATTCCGAGCGGGAGACGGAGCTTGCGGCCATCGCGGGGTGGACGCACGACCTTGGCAATGTAATTAGCCGCCACAACCACGGCCAGAGCGCCGCCATGATTGTGATGCAAACGCTCGAGGAAATGAGCATGCCCTTTGCGGAAATTGCTGTGGTCACTGCCGCGATTGGCAACCACGAAGAGCAGTATGGCCAGCCCGTGAACGATGTGGCGGCTGCGCTGATCCTCGCTGACAAGACAGACGTACACCGCTCGCGCGTACGCAATCGCGATTTGGTGAAGTTTGACATCCATGACCGCGTAAATTATGCCGTAGAAAAATCGGAAGTGCTGACTGACAGGGAACATCGCACCATTACTTTACGTCTAAGCATTGATATAGCGATTTGCCCGGTAATGGATTATTTTGAGATTTTCCTGACGCGGATGGTGATGTGCAAACGTGCGGCTGAGCGACTTGGCTGCCAATTTTCCATTGTGGTTAATGACGCGAAGTTGCTTTAGTGTTGACCCACTTATAAGACAGGGGCTATAATTGTTCAGGGCAAGAGAAAGAGACAATGCTAGGAGGAAACCAAGTTGCGCACCAAGTATCTAATCTTGTTTATGCTGGTCATCGCCCTCATCGGCGGTGCGGCATACTATTCTTATCGGCCGCTGGCCGAGGGCATTACGTTTGGTCTGGACATCCGGGGCGGTATCTCCGTGCTCCTTGAGGCTGTGCCCTCGGAAGAAGTGCCAGAGATTAACGATGACGCCATGACAAGAGCGGTAGCTATTCTTAGCCAACGCGTCAACGCTTTAGGTGTAGTGGAGCCGGAAGTGGTGCGCGAGGGTGAGCGCCGCATTCGCATTTCTTTGCCCGAGTATGAAGACCAGGAGTCGGTGCTGGAAGTTATCGGCACCACCGCCGTGCTTAGGTTTAAGGACATCAACGGCAATGTCATCCTCACCGGGGACAGCTTGCGCGATGCCCGCGAGGACCTGGATGCCGAGCGACGTGCCCTAGTCAACATCAGACTAAATGACGAGGGCGGCCGCAAAATGCGCGAGTTCACAGGTGCCAACATCGGGCAAAGACTGGTGATTACGCTTGACGAAGCAGTGATTTCTGCCCCTACTATTGAGGGTGCGGTCGGTGCCGAGGGCTCGATTACTGGTTTGGGCTCACTGGCCGAAGCCAGAAGCCTCGCCATTATGCTGCGTTCCGGCGCACTCCCGGTAGACCTAGAGGTGCGGGACTTCCGCGGTGTCGGCCCGACACTAGGGCAGGCCTCGTTAGACAGGAGTGTCATCGCCGGGCTCATCGGCCTCGGGTTGGTTGTCCTGTTTATGTTAGTGGTCTACCGTGGATTTGGCCTAGCGGCTGACCTTGCGCTCGTCGTGTACACAATGCTGGTGCTGTGGGGACTGGCTTCTATTAATGCCACGATTACTCTGCCCGGTGTCGCCGGGATAGTCTTAGGTATCGGTATGGCGGTAGATGCGAACGTGATTATCTTTGAACGTGTTAAAGAAGAGCTAAGAGGCGGACGCTCACTGCGGGCATCTGTAGCTACGGGCTTTAGTCGTGCCTTATGGACAGTGTTTGACGCTAACATTACTACGCTAATCGGCACAGCTGTGTTGTATTATTTTGGTACGGGACCCATCCGCGGCTTTGCCGTCACGCTTAGTATGAGCATTGTCGTCAGCATGTTTACCGCACTCACCGTAACCCGCCTGTTCCTTACACTTATGATTAACTCCCAGCTCATTAAGACTTCGCAGTCCCTTCTGTCAGGAGGAGCTAAGAGATGAAATTAAACTTTGATATTATCGGCAAGCGACGTCATTTCTACAAAGTCTCTGCCGTTATCCTCGTCGTAGGTGTGATCCTGCTGTTTACCCGCGGCCTTAATCTTGGGATTGACTTCTTGAGCGGAACCCTGCTAGAAATCGATCTAAAGACGCAGTTTACCATCCCCGAGGTCAATGAGGTCCTAACCGCTCACCTCGATAAGTTCCAAGTACGTGATGTGCGCGAGGGCAGACAGGCGACGACGCTGGTGCAGATTCGCACTTCCGAGACTGACCCACAGAAACTGGCCACCGCCATTGAGGCTGTTACCGCTAAATGGAAAGAGGCCGAGAATATCTCGACCTCTAGCGTGGACGCTGTGTTCAGCCTAGAACTCGCACGCAACGCCTTTATTGCCTTAGTCCTAGCTTCGATTGGTATGCTTGTCTACATTGCGCTGCGGTTTGAGGTTAAGTTCGCTGTTGCTGCCGTTATTGCCTTGCTGCACGACGTATTCGTGGTGTTAGCAGTCTTCGCCCTGCTGCGGATTGAGGTAAACAGCGAGTTCGTAGCGGCTATTCTCGCTATTGTCGGCTATTCTATCAATGACACGATTGTGGTGTTTGACCGTATCCGCGAAAATCTTAATAAGCAAAAGCGCCAAGGTGACTTTGAGAAGCTCGTCAACACCAGTATTTTGGAAACCTTGCGGCGCTCCTTGAACACTTCTATTACCACACTCCTCGCGATTGGGGCAGTCCTAGTGTTAGGGGGCGTAACGCTGCGCCCGCTAGCCTTTGCCTTAGTCATCGGTATAGTGGCGGGGACTTACTCCTCCGTTTTTATGGCCAGTTCAATCTGGGTAGATTGGAAAGAGGCAGAGTTCGCCAAGGGAGCCGTGCGTAAAGCCTAGATAAAGGAAGGCGGCCGGGGAACTCCGGCCGCCTTGTCAGCTTAAGATTGCTCGCTATTAAGTACGATCGTCACGGCTTCTACGCGGGAGCCATCCATGGACTTTACCGTGAATTGCAGGTCGTTTACCATTACGCAGTCGCCGGGTGAGGGAACGGTGCCCAGCCTATACATGATCATCCCACCCACCGTGTCGTATTCGCCTGCGGGCAAGTCCCGGCCGATAACTTCCGATGCGTCCCGTATGTTCAGGGAGCCAGACATTTCAATCGTGTTGTCGTCAATGTAGGTAAAGTCCGGTAGCTCGTCCTCGTCATACTCATCGGCAATGTCGCCCATAATCTCTTCGACTAAGTCTTCTAGGGTAATAAGCCCCGCCGTCCCCCCGTACTCATCTACCACGATGGCCATATGCAGCTTCTTGCGCTTAAAATCCGCTAAAAGCTCACTTACTCTCTTCAACTCCGGCACAAAGTACGGTGACCTAAGTAAATGGCGTACGTCGAAGGGTTCCACAGGTGCAAGTCCCAGTAAATCCTTGGCATGCAAAACACCCACAATATCGTCAATGCCGTTGTCGTACACCGGCACACGTGAATAACCGTTCCGCCGCAGAATATCTAGCAACGCCGGATATGTAATGCGCACGCTCACGCGCACAACTTCCGTACGCGGCGTCATGATGTCTTTGACCAATGTATCGCCGAATTCAATTACACTGGTAATCATCTCTTTTTCTTCGACCTGGAGAATGCCTTCTTCCTGCCCGACGGTGACTAGTGTGCGCAGCTCTTCTTCGCTAAATGTGGTTGCAGGGGCCCGGAAATGTCCTCCGATGAGCGTAAGCAAAAGCCTGGATATACCCTCAAGCACCACCGCGAGCGGGTTAAAGAGGATAAGCAAGAGGGACAGCAAGCCGGAATGACGGAGGGAAATACGTTGATTGTGGTGCAGGCCAAAGGTTTTTGGGGATATTTCGCCGAAAATGAGAATAACTAAGGTCATAACGACTGTGGCGACACCAAGCCCTGTGCCCTCCCCAAACAGGTTAATGGCGATAAAAGTGGCCACCGAGGTAGCCGCGATGTTTACCATATTATTGCCAATAAGGATTGTACTGAGCAGGCGTCCCGGGTTACTAAGCAGCCGCTCTACGCGTTTCGCGCCTATAGCGCCTTCATCCACGAGGTGTCGCACGCGCAGTCTGCCTAAGGACATCAGGGCAGTTTCCATGGCGGAGAAATAAGCGGACATCATTAGCAGGGCCACTAGCACTACGATGTGCCATAAGTGCGAGTCCATTAAGGCGAACACTCCTCCTCAACTTCTGTCCCAAGTATACCCTAGCGTGAGGGCGTTGCATAGGGGCGAGTACGGGGGACGGTTGACGGCGGAAAGTGGCACATAGCACTTAGCACATGGCACATGGTAGAGGCTGGCGGCTGGCGGCGGACAGCGGATAGCAGATAGCAAAAGACAGGAGAACAACGTGACGATTACATCCTACCAAGACTTCCAACTCGACCGGTTTCAGCAACAAGCGATGGAGTTTATCGCCGCAGGTCGTTCCGTTATTGTTTGTGCTCCTACAGGTGTCGGTAAGACACTTGTGGCCGACTTTTTGGTGGAGCAGTCCTTGCGCCGCGGCCAAAAAATCGTTTACACCGCACCAATCAAGGCTTTAAGCAACCAGAAGTACAAAGAGTTTAAGCTAAGGTTTGGCGAGGACCGGGTAGGCATCGTAACGGGCGACGTCAGTATTAACCCGCGTGGGGACTGCTTGGTGATGACGACCGAGATTTTTCGCAATATGGTGTTGGCCAAAGAACCATTTGTGGACGACATCTCGCATGTTATATTTGACGAAATCCACTACATTGACAGCGACCGCGGTGTGGCCTGGGAGGAAAGTCTTATCTTTGCCCCGCCGCATATCCGCGTATTGGGTCTTTCGGCTACCATCGGCAATCTCTCCGAACTCGTGGGGTGGCTGTCGTTGGTGCGCGGCGAGGAATTTGCCGAAGTCGTGGAACAAAAGCGCGTGGTGCCGCTGATTCATTACTTCTATCTGCTCGATGCGAGTGGCAAGCGCGTCATGCGTCCGATGAGCAACACTGAGCCGCCGCCCTTTATGGCGGACGCCAAGATTACGCACCTCGACCTAATTAAGGCGATTAAGGGCAGTTATCTGCCCGCGCTGTTCTTTGTCTTTAGCCGCAGACAGTGTGCGGCTAACGCCCGTGACACGGCACTCGCTCTGCAGCTGCTCACTAAGCAGGAACTCGCGGAGGTTGAAGCGGTGCTGACGCGGTTTGGGGAAGTGCCGGGCCTCGCCAAAAGCGGGGACTATCGCATGCTCCGAAGCGTCCTCCGCCGGGGCATCGGGTATCACCATGCCGGGCTTTTGCCAGTCCTTAAAGACATGGTGGAGGAGCTCTTTGCGCAAAAGCTCGTGAAAGTCCTCTACTGCACCGAAACTTTCTCCGTAGGGATTAATTACCCTGTGCGAGCTGTGTGTTTTGACGGCCAGCGCAAGTTTGACGGCAAAAGCGTGCGACCACTTAAGGCCCAGGAATACTTTCAAATGGCTGGGCGGGCAGGCAGGCGCGGCATGGATGAGGCGGGCTTCGTCTTCACGCTCGTTTCTGATTATCGCTCCCGGCTGGAAAACTATCCACAGCTTGATGTAGAGCGGTTGAACAGCCAGTTTAAGCTCACCTTTAACAGCGTCCTTAACCTGATCAAGTACGTAGCGCCCGAACACCAAGAGAAGGTGCTGACTATGAGCTTTGCCAGTTATCTTTCAGGCATTGATCGCAGGGAGGTCATGGCTCGATACAATTTGGTGGAAGCGGAAAAGAAAGGCTTCGAGCAGCAGATCTGCCTCGCCATAAATGACCCCTCGTGTCCCACAAATCGCCGGCAACTGCAGAATAAACTCAAGAGCTACGAAAAACTAGAGGCGCGAAAGCACAGTGAGGACCCAGATCTCGCCAGGCGGCGTGATGAGCTCCGCACTCTGCTTGAGCGAGTGCCAGAAAAGCGCTGTTCGCCCAAAAAGCGCGGTAAATGCCGCCCACATAAAAAGCAGTACAACCAAATTCTGTACCGTCTGCACCTAGTACAAGCAGAACTAGATCGTCTGCCGGCGACGAATACTTTTGTGGCCGAGTTTGCGCGACGCCGGGAAACCCTCGCGCGCCTAGGGTACATCGAGCAGGATATGTTGCTCCCGCGCGGAGACATGGCGGCGCAGATCTATATCCAAGAACTCTTAATCACAGAACTCATTTTTGCGGGCATGCTCGAGGACTTGGCCGAGCCTGAAATAGTGGCGCTGCTGCTCGGGGTAGATTATCCTTGGCGCAAGTTTGACACCGTCCTCCCGTGCGAAGATCTGAAGCTCCACAGGTGGTGGTCGTTCATCAACCGGTTTGCCGGCGAACGCACTCAGGCACAGGAGGTAGTGTATACTAGCTACCTTGCACCGATAGGATATCTGTGGGCCAAAGGAGAAGACCTCACCACAATCCTCGACCAATGTAATCTCGATGAGGGGGACATTGTGGCACTCCTAAGGCGAGAGATTGACCTACTACGCCAGATGCGCCACGCTCTGCGGGAGGTTCCGCATCTCGCCGCGAAGCTCACCCGCTGCATCAACCTCATTGACCGAGACCTAGTGAAAGTAGAACTCTAACGCGAATTTCCCCTCCCGCCAATCATTATTTTCCCTGGCTTGGCTAACACTAGCGGTGAAGTGGTTGAGTGGGAGGTTTTGTTATGCCAGAGGGGGACGCGTTGTGAACAGCCACCTGAACCCTGTATTGGCACGCATTTTGTACCAGCGGGGGCTAACTACAGAGCAGGAAATAGAGCGCTTTCTGTTTCCAGATTTCTCGCACCAGCATGACCCCTACTTACTGCAGGGCATGGCATCCGCTGTGGCTAGGCTTAGGCTAGCCAGTGAAAGCCAAGAAAAAGTAATGATTCACGGCGATTACGACGCGGACGGCATTACTGCAGCCGCCCTTATGTTTAAGGCCCTATCGTCCATGGGGATAAGGGCCTACGTTTACATTCCCTCCCGCGAAGACGGCTACGGCCTGCAGCGGGAAGGGCTGATGCTGGCCAAAGAGAAGGGGTGTACGTTAGTCGTAACCGTAGACTGCGGTGTTACGGCTGTGAAAGAGGCCGAAGAAGCGCTGACACTCGGCCTAGACCTGATTATCACCGATCACCATATGCCCGGCGGCACAGTGCCCCACGCGGCAGCCGTGATCAACCCGCGCCTTAGCACGTGTGCATACCCCTTTAAGGAACTAGCGGGTGTTGGCGTTGCCTACAAAGTGGCTGTTGCTCTGCTAGGGGAGACGGCACGCGACTTCTTAGACTTAGTCGCGTTGGGTACAGTGGCAGATGTGGCTCCACTCGTGGGAGAAAACAGACTATACGTACAGAAAGGGCTAGAAATCCTAAAGAGTCCTTCCCCAGGGTTATCTGCCTTGATGCAGGTAGCGGGGGTAAAACCCGAAGGTATACGCGCAGGGCATATCGGGTTTGCGCTGGCACCGCGGCTTAATGCCGCCGGGCGTATCGGCGACGCCTCGCTACCCTTGCGCCTGCTCCTCACGCATAGCCAAGCTAAAGCCTTAGCGATAGCCGAGGAACTCGACGCCCTGAACCGCGAGCGCCAGCGCATCGAACAGGATGTGCTGACAGAAGCGCTAGCCCTAGTGAACCCTAACGAAAGAGCTGTCGTCTTGTCCGCGCCAATGTGGCCGCACGGCGTCGTCGGGATAGTCGCCTCCCGCCTCGTGGAGAAATTCTATCGCCCATGTATCTTGCTTTGTCAGGGAGAGCAAGGGGAGTGGCGGGGGTCGGGCCGCAGCATCCCAGGCTTTGATCTTGTCGCGGCGCTGTCGCGGTGTTCTACTACGCTGGTAAAGTACGGCGGACATCGCCTAGCCGCGGGTCTAACTCTCAAAGAGGAGCAGCTCACGGACTTTCGCCATGCGTTTTTGGCTGTAGCTGACGAAATGCCGGATGCGCTGTTCACACCCCGCATAAGTATTGATGCAGAAATAGATGTAGCGGAAGCAAGCACCGAACTAGCCGCAGCAGTTGAATTGCTTGCTCCTTTTGGCGTAGGGAACCCGGAGCCCGTGTTTGCTAGCCGTCAACTTACGCTCACAGACAAAAGGCTGGTGGGCAAGGCAGGAGAGCACCTGCGGATAATGTGGGCTTCAGCGCAAGGCGTAACCGGTGCGGGGATTATGTTTAGGGCAGCCGAGCGCTTTGGCGACTTAGCGGCTGGGGACCGTCTAGACATCATTTTCCGCCTTAGTCGCGAGGAATTCCGCGGTCAAGTGCAGGTATCTTTCCAACTGCGGGATTTCAAGGTCGGGGCAGAGTGGTGGCTAGTGATGTCGCCCGTGCTTGCCGATGCACGCTTCGCTCGCCTGACGCCGGAGCTTAAGGCCGCCTTTTTTCAGCCTCCCCATCTCTTTACACCCATGTACCTGCGCCGTAAGGGAGCTCGGTTTGAACTCCGCCCTGAACTCACGCTAGACGCTGCCGACACCTGTATACTAGCTGCTCCCCCCATAGGGGCGGAAACGCCACCTTTAGGTGCCGCTTGCTCTTTTGTAGACCAAGATGTAATGTATAGTGGTAAGGAGCAGTTGCCCATGCTGGTGCCTGACCGTCGGGCACTGCTTGCCATGTATCGGTTTGCGGCGAATCGCCTAAGCTTCTCGCTTACGGACTTTGCAGCGGAGTTTTCTCTGCCGCTAGCAGTGGCCTACAGCGTGGCGGCTGCGGCACTCAGTGTTTTTGCGGAACTTGGTTTGCTTGAGTTTAGCTTCAAGGGAGGCCTCGTGCGCTGTGTGGTTAAGTCTTTAGCTAAGCAGGATTTGTCTCAGTCAGCTACCTTTGTGGCGCTCGCCGCTTGGAGCAAACAAGGAGGATGAGTATGTCGGGTCTTGGTCAAGGTCTCAGGCAAAAGATTAGGGATATCCCAGATTTTCCGAAACCGGGGATTCTCTTTCGGGACATTACCACTTTGCTTAAGGACGGCCCCGCCTTGCGACAAGCCATTGACGACTTTGCCGCGCTATGCGGGGACCTCGAATTTGACCTTGTCGTGGCACCTGAGGCACGCGGGTTTATTGTCGGCGTTCCTCTGGCTTACAGCTTAAACAAAGGTTTTGTGCCGGTGCGGAAGGCGGGCAAACTACCGGCCAAGACGCGCCGCGCCGCCTATACGTTAGAATATGGCGAGGACAAGCTTGAAATCCACGTGGACGCGATTTCCGCAGGCACGCGCGTCTTGGTCGTAGACGACTTGCTGGCGACGGGCGGCACCATTCGCTCCACGGTAGATCTAGTGGAATCGTTAGGCGGCAAGGTCGTTGGCGCAGCCTTCTTAATCGAGTTGACTGCGCTTGACGGGCGCAAATTACTGCGTGGATATCCCGTTTATTCCCTAATTCAGTATTAACGCATCCCATGTGCCATGTGCCATGTGCCATGTGCCATGTGCGTTTTTTCCCTAATTCAGTATTAAGGCATCAGGTGCCGGCGCGGGGGCGAGGACATGGACAAGGCAGATCTCTTTGCGACTTTGGTAGCTCGGGTGAAAGTACACAGCCCGCAGGCCGACGTGACGGTGCTCAGGCGGGCTTTTGACTTTGCCGAGCGGGCCCACGCCGGTCAGTTAAGAGAGTCTGGGGACGAGTACATCGGTCACCCAATTGAGGTAGCGCTTATCCTTGCCGACATCCACATGGATATGGAGACGCTCGCTGCAGCAATCTTGCATGACGTAGCGGAAGATACGGAGAGTGGCCTGCCGCAAGTTACACAGGAGTTTGGGCCCCGCGTGGCCAAATTGGTGGACGGCGTAACGAAGCTTTCGCGGCTCGAGTATAGAAGTCAGCAGGAACAGCAGGCAGAGTCCCTGCGCAAGATGTTCCTCGCTATGGCCGAGGACTTGCGGGTAGTGCTGATTAAACTCGCGGATCGCCTGCATAATATGCGCACCCTGAAGTTTAGGGCTCCACTTAAGCAGAAAACTACCGCCAAAGAAACACTTGACATTTATGCTCCCTTGGCCCACCGCTTAGGGATTAGTAGCATGCAGTGGGAGCTTGAGGACTTGGCCTTTCGCTACCTCGAACCTCTAGCCTACCGCGATGTAGCGGCGCGCGTGGCGGCGAGACGCGAAGACAGGGAGGCAGTTATTGCCGAGGTGCTTAGGACCTTGAGCCGTCACATCTCCGAGGCTGGCATTAGAGCTGACGTAGGTGGCCGCCCCAAGCACTTCTACAGCATCTACAAGAAGCTGCAGGCCGGGCGGAGCTTTGAGGAGATTTTTGACCTTACGGCGCTCCGCGTCATCGTTGACACGGTCGGCGACTGCTACGCCGTACTTGGCATAGTGCACAATCTCTGGCACCCAATTCCGGGGCGCATAAAAGATTACATTAGTACACCCAAACCTAATATGTACCAGAGTCTGCATACAACCGTCGTCGGGGCGCGCGGGCAGCCGCTTGAGTTTCAAATCAGAACCTTGGCGATGCATCAGGTCGCTGAGCACGGTATTGCGGCACACTGGGCATACAAGGAGGGCAGCAAGCTCGAAAAGGGCCTGATCAACAAACTTACGTGGCTGCGTTCCATTCTGGAGTGGCAGCAGGAGCTGAGCGGCGCAGAGGAGTTTGTGGATGGCCTTAAGATGGACTTGTTTACGGACGAGGTGTTTGTATTTACACCCAAAGGGGATGTCTTGGATCTGCCGGTCGGTTCAGTGCCACTTGATTTCGCGTATCGCGTGCACACCGACGTTGGGCATCGCTGCGTAGGTGCCAAGGTAAACGGACGCATGGTGCCGCTTACTCACGAGCTAAAAACAGGTGATATCGTAGAGATAATTACCTCTAAGCAAACGAACGGGCCAAGCCGCGACTGGATGAAGCTGGTGCGCACGCCGCAGGCGCGCAGCAAAATTCGACAGTGGTTCAGAAAAGAGCAGAAGGCAGAAAACATCGAGCGCGGGCACGACTTGCTGCAGCGGGAACTCAGGCGTCTCCTTCTGCCGGTGGACGAGATGATGGTGGACGCATACTTAGAGGAGGCGGCCGAGCAGCTAAACTACCTGTCGGACGAGGACTTGTTGGCGGCAATTGGTTACGGCGCGGTCAGCCTAGTACAGGTGGTGAACCGTCTGACGGCGCTCTACGCGCGCAATAAGCCGCTCGATGCGCCAGAACCAGTGCTGCCGCCCACCGCGCCGGCGAGTTCCTTCGCTGAAGTAAAAGTAGTGGGACTTGACAACGCTTTGCTTAAGTTTGCTAAGTGCTGCAACCCTTTACCGGGTGATGAGATTATTGGGTTTGTAACGCGCGGGCGTGGAGTCACTGTGCACACCGGTAGTTGCCCGAATGTGCCATCACTGCAACGGGAAAAGGAGCGGATGATTTCCGTCAGTTGGGGCAATCACACCGCCCCGGGTTATCCCGTAAGGGTAGAGCTTATCGGCATGGACAGGCCCGGCTTGTTGGCGGAGGTAGTGCAATCCTTGTCTGAGTACAAGACCAATATTGCCGCGATGCAGGCCCGAGCCACAAAGGAGCAAGAAGCTCACGTGAGTTTCACCATTGTCGTTAAGGACCTCATTCATTTAGAGCGCGTGTTAGTGAGATTGCGCAAGTTGCGCGACGTGTTTACGGTACGACGTGTGACCTACGTCACCCCACACAGAGAGGGCGAGACAAGTGCGAGCAGTAGTACAACGAGTTAGTGGGGCACAAGTCTCCGTGGAAGGGGAGATTGTGGCAGGCATTAGCACCGGTTTGTTGGTGCTGCTCGGGGTAGCTCAAACTGATACCCCTGGCGACGCTAAATACCTAGCCGAGAAGATAGCGGGGTTGCGCGTTTTCCCCGACGGCGAGGGCAAGATGAACCTCTGCGTCAGGGAAGCAGGCGGCGAAGTTTTGGCAGTGTCGCAGTTTACACTGCTTGGGGATTGCCGCCGCGGCAAGCGCCCGAGTTTCTCCGCTGCCGCTGCCCCTACAGACGCAATGTACCTTTTTGACCAGTGTATAGCAGAGCTTAGGCAGCGCATAGGCAGCGTAAAAACAGGCGTATTCGGGGCGATGATGGAGGTTGCACTCGTGAATTCTGGCCCGGTGACCATACTGCTGGACAGCGCGAAGCAATTTTAACGGAGGATTTATGAGATGAGAGTTCTAACTGTACCTGTAGGGAATCTTGGGACGAACTGCTACATAGTGATCCAGAACGGTGACGCCGTCGTAGTTGACCCCGGGGCGGAGGTGAACAGCATTGTGGCTGCGCTAGCGGGCGAGCAAGTAACGCTAAGAAGCATATTTCTTACCCACGGTCACGCCGACCACGTGGCGGCGGCTGCAGCACTCAGGCGTTTAACTGGCGTATCCATCATCGCTCACCCAGCTGACGGTTATCTTTTACGCGCGACAGACAATGAGATTGCCAAGCTCTTAGGTTTAACCGAGGCCGTTGTACCCGACATGGAGCTAGCTGACGCCGCCACGGTCAATTTTGCAGGAATTGAGTTTACCGTATTGGCCACCCCCGGGCACACGCCTGGTTCCTGCTGTTTCTACAGCGCCACAGAGCAAGTGCTGTTTTCAGGCGACACCTTGTTTCGCGGGGGCATTGGCCGATCAGACCTCCCGGGAGGCAACCACAAGACTCTCCTGCGCTCGCTTGGCCGCCTCAAGCAGCTGCCAGCCGAGGTAGAGGTGTACCCCGGACATGGGCCAAGTACGACCATTGGCAGAGAGAGGATGAGCAATCGCTATTGGTAAGCAAGCCTTACGGAAACTTAGTCGGGGTTCGCCCGGGAAAACTTGCGGACAATATGCTCGCGCTTGGGTTTCCTCCGGCGGAAGTTGCGCATCGCTTGGTGCTCGAGCGCGGGGTTGATGTCTCTCGCGCCCGCCTCCTAGTAGAGGTAGGGCTTACGCAGCAGAGAATCCTTGCGCCGCAGGGCGGTCGCAGCGAACTTGTGGCCATGTATGTGAGTATTCCCTTCTGCCCCTCGCGCTGTGCATATTGCAGTTTCCCCAGTCACAGCCTAGAGCAGTACCGACGGGCTAAGCGAGAGCAATACTTTGCCGGACTACTGCACGAGATTGAAGCGGTCGCGGAAGAAATGGATAGACTGGGGCTTAAGCTGTGCGCGCTGTACATTGGCGGGGGTACGCCGAGCACGCTTGATGCGGCACAGATTCACGCGTTGCTGGACGCGCTCAGTGCCTGTCCCGCTTGGGAAAACCAGACAGAGGTGACGTTTGAGGCCGGTCGCCCGGATACGCTAGACGAAAGCAAGTTAGCCTCCATCCCGCGCGGTTACCGCCTTTCCATTAACCCGCAAAGCATGCACGACGAGACGCTGGCCGTCATCGGACGTCGCCATTCGGCTCAAGACATAAGGGAGAGCTTTGCCCTTGCGCGGAGTCTAGGCTTTGCGAACATCAATATGGATCTAATAGTTGGCCTGCCGGGGGAGGCACCGCGCGAGATTGGCGCGAGCCTAGAGCAGGTACTAGAACTTAAGCCGGAGAGCATTACCCTGCATATGTTTTCGCCTAAACGCGCTTCACGCTTTGGTAGCGGCGAGGTGTGGGAGAGGATGAGCGATAAAGACGCCCGCGCGGCGAGTGACTTAGCCGCAACGAAGCTTCGGCCGTTCATGCACCCGTATTATCTTTATCGGCAGCGCGCCATCTTAGGGGGGCTCGAGAATACCGGCTGGTCAGTGCCGGGTAAGGAATGCCTGTACAATATCATGATGATTGCTGAGACGCACGGCGTCATCGGAGTAGGTGCCGGGGCCAACAGCATTTTCCCGGTGCCCGGCGAAGCGTGGCGGCGTCATGCTAATCCTAAGGATGCGGCCCTATACCTCAAGCGGTTGCCCGAGTTGCTAGAAGAGAAACGCGCACTGCTATGCGCATGGAGGAAGAAAGATGAGTCTTAAGCGTTCGTATTCCGGTCAGGTGGACAGGCGGATGGTAGGAGAAGAGATTAGGCTTTGCGGCTGGGTAGCTAAGCGTCGCGACCTCGGCGGGCTGATTTTTGTCGACCTGCGCGATATTAGCGGGGTAGTGCAATTGGTCTTTCCCCCGGAAGAAAAGGACGTGCACAGCGCGGCGGAGTCCCTGCGCGGCGAGTACGTAATTGAGGTAGTAGGCCGCGTCGCCTTGCGCCCGGAAGAAGGCATCAATCGCCACATGGCTACGGGGGAAGTAGAGGTGCGAGCCCATCAGCTCACTGTGCTTAATGCGGCCAAGACACCCCCCTTTTACATTCAGCCCGATCTCAAAGCAGACGAGAGCTTGCGCCTGCGCTACCGCTATTTAGACCTAAGGCGACCGGAGCTACAGAGCGCACTTATTCTAAGGCACAAAGTCGCCATGGCCGCGCGGAGTTTCCTCGACAGCGAGGGCTTTCTTGAAATCGAAACCCCACAACTGACCCGTTCTACGCCCGAGGGAGCGCGGGACTATGTCGTGCCTAGCCGCGTAAATCCCGGCTTGTTCTATGCGCTACCCCAGTCACCACAGCTTTTCAAGCAGCTCCTGATGGTTGCCGGGTATGACAAGTATTTTCAACTGGCGCGTTGTTTCCGCGATGAAGACCTGCGTGCCGACCGTCAGCCGGAATTCACCCAGATTGATATAGAGATGTCTTTCGTCACCGAGGCAGATGTGCAGGCTCTAACCGAAGGCTTGATTGCGCACGTCTCCGGCGACGCTCTAGGCGTGAGCGTGTCAGCTCCCTTTCCCCGACTGACATACCGCGAAGCCATGGACCGCTATGGTTCCGACAAGCCCGACACCCGCTTTGGCCTAGAGCTGGTGGATGTGACTGACGTTGTGGCGCAGTGTGACTTTAAGGTGTTTGTCGAAGCAGCAAAAAGCGGTACTGTGCGCGCACTGAATGCCACAGGGTGCGGCGGCTACAGCCGCAAGGAAATAGACGCGCTAAGCGAATTAGCCGCGAAGTACGGTGCCAAGGGATTAGCTTGGATGGCCATAGAACCGAGCGGCGTGCGTTCGCCAATCGCCAAGTTCTTGGGGTCAGAAGTGCTAGAAAATGTCCTCGCGAGGCTTGCCGCCGCGCCCGGCGACCTCCTCTTGTTCGTAGCGGGCCAGCCTAAAGTGGCCTTAACTTCACTTGGGGCTGTGAGGTTGCATTTAGCCGAGCAGTTGGGGCTTTGCAAAAGGGGCGAGTTCAATTACCTATGGGTGACTGAGTTTCCGCTCTTGGAGTGGGACGAAGCAGAGAGCCGCTACTCCGCCTGCCATCATCCATTTACCTCGCCGCTGCCTGCGGATCTCGGCAAAGTGGCGACTGCGCCCGGGGAAGCTCGGGCACGCGCCTATGACCTCGTCTTGAATGGGGTAGAGCTGGGAGGAGGCAGCATTCGCATCCACAGCCGTGAGCTGCAGGAGCGCATGTTCGCTTGCCTCGGCCTTACGCCTCTGGAGTGCAACGAGAAATTTGGCTTTTTGCTCGAGGCCTTCGAGTACGGCACACCGCCGCACGGCGGGATCGCTTTGGGGCTTGACCGCTGGGTGATGCTCTTGGCAGGACGCGAGTCAATCCGCGACTGCATAGCTTTCCCAAAGACCACGAGTGCGCAGTGCTTAATGACCACCGCGCCAAATCTCGTGCCGGATAAGCTTTTGCGCGACCTGAAGTTAGGTAGTGGTTGCGCACTTTGGGAAAAGCGCTCTTGATGATTCCTACCACTTGCTCGACAATGACCGCTAGGAACACTAAAATGGAAGTTAATTCCATGCACAACACCTCACAGGTATTATTACCTGCCTATCCACTTGACTAAGGTGGTACAATATGTTGTACTGATAGCATGAAAGAATATCCTATGACTTTTCGAGAATTTATTAAGAGGTTCCCCGATGAACAACATTG
>QLUB01000179.1 GCA_018725205.1 candidate division NPL-UPA2 bacterium | reverse complement strand
GCTTTCTTCACAAAAATGTAAAATTTACCCGTTTGCCCAGGGATGGGAGGGCCAATGGCAAGAACAGGAAGACCGCCAAAACCGACTGAATTGCATATCCGCGATGGCACTCTGGGCACGCGACAACGTGCCAAAACGCCGCTCATCATCGGTGGCAGAAGAAAGCCAGCTTGTCCAAGAGAGCTCACCGGTCACGCGAAAAAGGCGTTTCATCTTTTGCTCGGCGATCTCTGGAACGCCGGTATTTTGGATATAGTGGATAAAACTATGGTCGTTACTGCTGCTATGCATTACGGTCTGGCTATGGACGCTCAAGAGAAAATAACCAAATTGGGGGTGACCTATCCCGTGACGCGCGGCGCGAGAGGAGACCAGCAGGGGTATGTAGTCTTCGAGGCTAATCCAGCAGTCAAAATCTTGCGTGAGGCGCTGATGGAGTACCGTCACTGCTGTGACATTCTCGGCATAGGTCCCACCGCGCGAGCGCGGCTCGCCGGCATGGGGGTAAAAAGTAAGTCGGTAGAAAAGGACGTCCCTGGACTCGGCACACTGCATAAGCTGCGAGGCGATAAAAAATGAGAACGCTAGGCCCCGCAGTAACAGAGTTTTTCGCTGGCAACCTCTGGCACACGAAAGGCACGCGCATCGGGCAACCGTTCGCGCTTGACTCATGGCAGCAAGAGATTGTTGACCTGATCTACGAAACAGACGACCACGGTCGGCGAAAGTGGCGCTCAGTCCTTCTGGGTCTGCCCCGGGGTAATGGCAAGTCTCCCCTCGCGGCCGGGATAGGGCTTTTCGAGCTGATCACCAGAAGTGACGCACCAGACATTTACTGCGCGGCGGCCTCCCGGGACCAAGCCAGCATCGTCCATGAGTTCGCCCATGGTATGCCGCGCGGTGGACCACTTGTTGATTTTCTCCATTTTCCCAAAAGCAGAACATCGGCGATCTCCTGCACCCACAACGATGGCCGGATGCGCGTGCTGTCAGCAGACGGTGACCTGCAGCATGGATTGTCTGTCAGTGCCGCCATCATTGACGAGTTACATGCTTTCAAGACTAACAAGCAGGAGGAGCTTTTTTTCGCGCTGGTGACAGCCACACAGAAGCGGAAAGATTCTGTCACGCTAATAATTACAACCGCTGGGGCGAACAAAGCATCCCTGCTTGGTGAAAAATACGAGGCCATGATCAAGACGCACAAGCTAGAATATAGCGCTGATGGCTGCAAGATCATTGGCCGAAATGAGGATGCCGGTAGCCTGCTCATCTGGATTGCTGCGCCTGATGCTACCGATGTGTCCGATCGTGCCGTCTGGCGGGCATGTAATCCTGCGACGTGGCTGCCTATGTCAGAAATTGAGCGGCTTGCGTCAGAAGTGCCGGAGTCAGTGTTTCGTCGGCTCGTACTCAACCAATGGGTGCTCGGCGCGGATGCCGCAATCCAACCAGGTAGCTGGGATGCGTGCTATAATCCGGAGGGAGCGCGGATCGAAGATGGTGTCGATGTATGGGCGGCGGTAGACATCGGTGAGAAGCGGGACACAAGTGCAATCGTGATCATCTCGCCCACACCGACTGGCAAACTACGGGCGGCGGCAACGATATACGATCCCGTAAGGGAAAATGTCAAAACGTTACTGCCGCTGGTTGAGGCGGAAATCCGCCGGTTGGCGGGTACATATACTTTACGCGGCGTAGGGTTTGACCCGTGGCAGTTTCGCCGGTCAGCGGAGTTTCTGGCCGCGGATGGCATCCGCATGATCGAAGTGCCACAGGTAGAAAAACATATGGTGCCCGCGAGCCAGGGACTACATGACTATATCGAGCAGCAAAAACTTGTCCACGACGGGGACATGGCTTTCAGACAGCATGTTCTTGCTGCAGAGGCGAAGCAGACAAGCCGCGGTTCGTGGAGGCTGGCAAAACCGCTGCAGTCACACGGTCGCAGGACAGACGAATCACAGAAAGTGGATGCCGCGATCGCACTGGCCATGGCGATAGCTGCGTATTCACAAGATGAGAAAGCGGGTGGTGATCTATGGGCAACTCAGTGGTAATGCGAATTATGGCCGCACTAGGATATGAACGGCGCAGTGCCATAATAGACGATTTACTTGCCGGCCGGAGGGCTGGCACCATATCGCCGTCGGGGGTGCCGATCAATGTTGCACTTGTGGCAGGTATCCCTGCGGTACATGCCGCCGTGACTTTTGCCGCTGAATCCGTCGCTAGTTTGCCGCTCCGCATTTGGCGCGGCGAAGGGCCGACGAGAGAGCGAGTAACAGGCGCCTGGCAATCGCGGCTTTTCCGTGGCAGTCCCAATCCGGCGCAGGATGCTTTTAGTTTTTGGGAAGCCGTGCAAGCCAGCTTAGATTTTCGTAGCAATGCCTATATCTGGAAATCCAAAGACGCTGCCGGTAGGGTGGTGCAGATGTGGGCACTACATCCCGACCAGGTATCGCCATCTACAGACGGAACTTACAATGTTTTGTTTGGCGGTGTCGGGGTGACTCCTGACGAGGCACGGCGGTATGGCAGTGTAAAAGTGGACAGATCAACCATATTGCACATTCGCGGTCGCGGCGGAATGGGGCAGTTAGTGTCACCGTCGCCAATTTCGCTGTTTCGCAC
>QLUB01000178.1 GCA_018725205.1 candidate division NPL-UPA2 bacterium | reverse complement strand
CCCGCGGCCACGCGATAGTTAACGCAGGTTTCAAGCTCAAGTGCTTTGTACAGGTCAGCGTTAAAGGCGGGGTGCCACTGTCGGTATTGCGCCAAGTCGATCTCGCTCAGGTTCTTGCCTAGGGAAATGGCGTGCAGTACGGCCTGGCCCACAATCGCATGCGCCTCGCGGAAGGGTACGCCGTGCTTGGCTAGGTAGTCGGCGAGGTCTGTAGCATTTGTGTACCCTCCCTCCGCCGCTTGGCGGAGGCGGTCGACCTTTACAGTCATGCTGGCCAGCATCGGCGCGTAGACGGCCAGACAACCCTTGACCGTGTCTATTACATCAAAGAGAGCTTCTTTATCTTCCTGCATATCTTTGTTATAGGCCAGCGGCAAACCCTTCATTTGCGTCAGTACTGCCATTAGGCTACCGTACACCCTGCCCGTCTTCCCGCGCACAAGCTCGGCTACGTCCGGGTTCTTTTTCTGCGGCATGATGGAGCTGCCGGTGCTATAGGCGTCATCCAGTTCAATAAAGCTGTACTCGGAACTAGACCACAGGACAATTTCCTCGCTAAGCCTACTGAGATGCATCATTAGGATTGATGCGGCAGCGCAAAACTCGATGACGAAGTCGCGGTCGCTGACCGCGTCAATGCTGTTTAGGCTTACCGCAGGGAATGTCAGCAGCTCGGCAACACGCGCCGGAGCGAGGTCAAAGGTAGTGCCCGCCAAGGCACCTGCGCCCAAGGGACAGACATTCGCTCTCTTCTGCGCGTCGGATAACCGCTCGCAGTCGCGTATTAGCATGCAAACGTAAGCCAGCAAGTGATGCCCAAGCGTTACAGGCTGCGCCCGCTGCAAGTGTGTGTATCCCGGCATAATGGTGGCGGCGTGCTTCTCGGCGAGTGTGAGCAAGACACACAGCAGCTCTTTGATAAGCCGCTGGACTTTCTTGCTCTCCTCCCGCAAGTAGAGCCTCATGTCAAGCGCAACTTGGTCATTGCGGCTCCTGCCGGTGTGCAGCTTCTTCCCGACCGGCCCTAATCTATCGACTAGGATTTGCTCCACGTTTGTATGGATGTCCTCGGCGGTAGGGTCTAGCTTAAGCGTCCCCGCGCGCAAATCCGTTAGAATGTCTGTCAGCCCATTGACCAGTGCAGCCGCTTCACCCTGCGCGATGATGCCTTGTTCTCCTAGCATGGTAGCGTGAGCGATGCTGCCGGCGATATCCTGCGGGTAAAGCCGTTGGTCAAAGGCTAGGGACGAATGGAACGCTTCGACCAACGAACTGGTGTCTTTATGACGTCATATACCAGTTCGGCGTAGCGTTGCGCTAAAAGGTCCTTATAATGCAGAGTGGCGCGGTCAAGACACAGGTGCTCTAACTCCCGATGCGCAGCGTACAGCACAGTGCCTCCCGGGGTCTCGTAGACGCCGCGAGATTTCATGCCGACAAGGCGGTTCTCCACCAAGTCCACAACGCCTACTCCGTTCGCCGCGGCAATAGTGTTTAACTGTGAGAGAAGCTGAAGGCCCAGTAGCGCTACTCCGTCTAGCGAGACAGGTATCCCCTCTTTAAAGCCTATTTCCACATAGGTAGGCTTGTCCGGGGCGTCCTCTGGATGGACTGTCTGCAGAAGTACGTCTTTTGCGGGTTCGTTATTCGGGTCTTCAAGGTCCCCGCCCTCATGACTAAGGTGCCACACATTGTGGTCCAAGGAGTAGGGACGTTCTTTGCTTACGGGAATAGGAATGCCGCGGGCAGCGGCGTACTCAATCGCATCTTCGCGCGAGCGGATATCCCATAATCGCCAAGGGGCGATAACTTTTAGGTGTGGCGCCATGGCCTTGATCGTGAGTTCAAAGCGGACCTGGTCGTTGCCTTTGCCTGTGGCACCATGGGCGACGGCGTCGGCCCCTTCCGCTAGGGCTACTTCCACCAGACTCCTAGCTATGATCGGCCGGGCAAAGGAAGTGCCAAGTAAGTATTTCCCCTCGTACACCGCGCCCGCTTTAAGTGTAGGCCAAATAAACTGCTCCACCAGCTCGGCCCGGCAATCCTTCACATATACTTTTGCGGCACCGGAGCGGATGGCTTTTTGCCGGAGTAAGTCCCAATCTTCGGGCTGACCAACGTCAGCTACCATAGCAATTACTTCAGCGTCGTAGTTCTCCTTCAGCCACGGCACAATGACTGAAGTGTCAAGCCCTCCGGAATATGCCAATACGATTTTCATGCGCACGCCCTCCCTTGTCGGTATGCGCATTACTATACACTCGAAAGCATAGATATGCAATACTCTAATCTATTGACTTGCATTGTGCTTTTGCGTTAAGATATCCACAATATACTTAATTTTGCGACACATCAACGTAGGGAGGTGAGCGGAAGCAAGTAAACTGCACTGTCGCCGAGCTCTGTATCGTTTAGTAAAGGAACACGAACGGAAGCATTATGAGGGGGATTGATGGGGTTGAGTGATAAGACATCTGCACCGACTGAGAGGCGAGAACTTTGGTCAGGCAAGCTGGCTTTTATCATGGCCAGCGCTGGTTCGGCGATTGGATTGGGCAACATTTGGATGTTTCCGTGGCGCATGGGGACCTACGGTGGCAGTGCATTCCTGCTAATTTATGTACCTGCCTATCCACTTGACTAA
>QLUB01000177.1 GCA_018725205.1 candidate division NPL-UPA2 bacterium | reverse complement strand
TGATAAAAATCTCATGAGCTGCGTGAAGCACAGCCACCGACCGCAAGCCGGCATCCACAAGCACCGGTTGCGCATGAGCGAGTATGGCGAACCACGGCGCAGGCGCAGGTGTCGCGTTGTAGCGTGTGATTGCGTTATAGCGTCTGCCGGTGTTGTACATGGCTTACCTCCCTACCATGTGGTGATGGCTGCACGTCGCCATGTGTTCGCGGCTACGCAGACATATACGTGCGTGGCATCCCAGCAGATTTCGCCGATTGCCCCAGCCGCTGTCGCAGACGCAGGAGTACGAGCCGTGCGGAGACGGAGAGTGTTATCGTTAATATCAACGGCGTGGGTAGGTAAAGTTGCAATCGGCAGATTTACACCAACCGCGCCCGATGTGTCGGTGGTCGGCATCACCCCTGCCGCGGCAAGTCCTGTATCGTCCACGGTTAGTGCTGCCACCGTTGCGATAGCACCCGTTGTCGCCGGAGTGCCACCGCTGAACGTGCGCCAGACACGATAATCCACCGCGCCGGGGATTGCTGCCCAGGAAATACGGTTAAGGTTTGTCGCGGATAGTGTCGCGTTACCGTTGGTGATTGTCGTTTCAGGACTAGCCGCCGTCTCGCCAACCCGTGTTTGTGCCGACACGCGATAACGATATGTGGTAGTTCCTGTCGCACCTATTACGGTGAAGGTTGGCGCGGCAGGGGATGCGATGGATGTGACGTTCAAACCGCCGCGCAAAGTATCTCCACCGTCGTTGCGCAAACGCGTGTCAACTTTCGCCTGTGCTCCGGCGACACTCTCTACTTCTACCCAAGGCTGCCAGATGTTACCTGCTAATCGCCGCGACCATGCTCTGTCAGCATTGAAATCCCATACTGTCTGCGTCAGCCAAAGATCGGGAGAAAAGGAGTGTTCATGGACGCGTAAGTATAGCCAGCTTGCAATTTCCGGCGGTCGATTGACCGGCGCATGGCAATCGTAGAAACCGGTTCTGCGTACCGTGTTCAGGTTAATGCCGTCTGGTAGAATCACTGTTGTTATCCGGTCTCCAGGCCACCGGCCAACAGTATGTGCAGCCCCTACGGCAGCACCGGCGTGCGTGTCTACTTTCGCCTGCGCACCTAGGGCACTCTCAACGGTCGATGTGCCTACGCCGTGGATACCCGTGGTCGCCGGTACATGTGCGTTAGCTGCCGCCAACGTCGTAGCTGGAGCGTCCCACCAATTAGCCGCCCCGGTGATTGTCATGACGCGGTTAGCAAGCCAGGAGACTAGCTGACGTATCGTTCCCGCCGGACTTGCCGGAGGTGCAAGCGTCTGGTCAGGAGCAACCGTAGCACCTGTCACACGGGTAAAATCCGCAGTTATCGCCGTTGCTGGTGGTTGCTGCGCGTGAAACACAATCGCTCCCTGTGCCCCCAGTAATATATACTCTCCCACTGGTACAATCGTGCCACCACGTCTCACCACCGGCGCGGGTGTTTCAAGCCAGTTCCTAAAATCATCCGCCGCTTCATAGACCCGCCTATGCCAGGTAATATCCGGTTGGTCTTCCACCACCAGCAGGGCATGTCCTGTCACCACAGCAGTGCCAAGGTCAAGCACTGCCTCTGTTTTACGCACAGCGTCACCTAGGCCAGAGACGTCTGCGGCAAAAATTTCACGTGATAATATTCGCCGGAATGGTAGCTTACTCATCAAATCCACCTACTTCTCGTTAAAATTTCAAGCCTTGACCAAGTTGCACCACCAGCGGGCGTGACCGTGATAGTATTAGCACCTGTCGGTAGCACCGGGAAAATAGGTCGCTCCATCTGCGGCAGGACGTTTGTTCGTGTCGCGCCAACAACACGGATTACGGTTTTGGCATTCGCCGGCCAAGGTGAGTTGATTGCCGCCGCGTCAATCTCCAGCCAATCCCCTACGACAAGCGGTCCGCGATAAACCAACGTCCGACCGCCGATAGCGATGCTTATCTGCTGCCCGCCTGTACCAGTAGATGTGCCTTGCACCCGTAGGAGAGGGTCAGCCGGCGCAGTACCCGCTTGAGCAAAAGTGTGCGGCGAAGTGGTCATAACCACTGTGGCCGGCGTTACGGCGTAAACAAAAGGATCGGCGCAAGTAAACCGAACAGGAAACATCCCCTGATGAGCTTCAACACGTGCATCTATCGCGTCCGTCACAGCACACCAGTAGTACCTGTCTGGCACGGTGTCAAAAGTCAATCGCTGCATCCCTCGCAGTGGGTTTAGCCAAGCTGCGACGCTGGCCAGGCGCGTTTGCCTCTGACCGATAGCGAAAGGGTGAGTGTCTACGTCAAGCCAGCATTCTAGCGTTATGCTGCGCTCGCCTAGGTCAGGCACGAGACGCAAGGCACCATGCAGTCCTGACATTTGCACAACGCGCTCACGTGTTGATGGCAGTACTGATTCCGCGCTATTCAGTAGCCGTATATGGTATATCGTTGACGCTTCGCCTGCGAAGCTAAAGCTGCTCATTAGCGTCCACCTCGCGCCCGTGTTTGCGTTTGGATGTGACGGTGGAGCTGTCGGCTGATGTTTTCTATGTCCGCGTCAGAGCGGACGGTCATATTTTGGATTTGGATGAGCGGGCCGTTGTATGTTGCACCGGCATCATGTGCAGTGCCTGCAG
>QLUB01000176.1 GCA_018725205.1 candidate division NPL-UPA2 bacterium | reverse complement strand
CACCTTCGGCCGGCGACGGTCGCTGCTGATACTGCCCTGAGTAGCCATACGATCCTAATGCGCGTTTCTGCGCGTGCAGTTCTTTGGCGCCTTCGCGCGCTTCCCAAAGTGGTGTGCCTTCTTCACGGATAATCTCTTTTAAGCTGATCGGCATTTGTACGATCGTCCTCTGCTCCGCTTCAGCAGGCAAGCATAGGTGCTCATAACCGCCGCGATCCATGATGTGGCCAGAAAGGTCTTTTTCGTGTAGCCGTTGCATGATCACCACAATGGCGCCGGTCTTTTTATCATCTAGCCGCGTGGACAGCGTCTGGTCGAAGAAGTCTATCGCAGCTTTGCGCTGGACTTCTGACTGCGCCTCGCGCGGATTGTGAGGATCGTCGACTACGATATGTGTGCCGCCTTTACCTAGGACGCCGCTGCCGACGGACGTTGCGACCATAACACCGCGCTTGCTATTTTGATATTCAGTCTTTACGTTTTGATCGCTGGTTAGGCTGTAAACTCCTGCCCAGCGATCTTGGTACCAGTCCGACTGTATGACCGATCTACGATCGACGCTGTGCTTTACAGAAAGCGATTGTGAGTAACTCGCAAAAATCCAGCGCGAAGCCGGGTGGTTGATCCAGCACCAAGTCGGCCACAATACGCTTACAGCGATAGACTTCATGTAGCGCGGCGGTATGTTTATCAGCAGCCGCTGGATTTGTCCTTGCGTCACAGCGGTCAGGTACTCCGCCATGGCGTCTATGTGCCAGTTGTGCTTATAGGTTGTAGCAGGTTCAATCACGGGCCAAGCTTGGTGGATATACTCGGCGAAGTCCCTTTGAACAATCTCAACTTTAGCCTGTCTCGCTATCTCGGCCCGCGCTGCTGGCGTCAAGTGTGGCAAGCTTCTTCAACTCCTCGGTGGATAGCGCCGACAAATCTAACTTGATCGGCGCCCCGTCCACGCCTGCGTGCTCTACGAACCGGTGGTCTTTCCATGTGTCGGACGCGCGGTTTTGCAGATAGAAGATGATAGCTGTCGCATTACCTTTAGCTGCTAGTTTGCGCAGCTCCACTTCGTAAGACGCAACCGCTTCAGCTTCGGCCATTTTTAGTGCTTGTAAAAACTGAAAATGTATGCCGGTAGGGTTTTTTTCACCTTCCGTGAGCCAGTTGTAAAAGGTTTTTTCGCAGATGCCTGACGCGACAGCCGCGTACTTGCGAGTACATCCTAGCCGGATTTTACGGCAGATTGATTCGCTCATTTCGAGCGACAATTTAGTTTTACGCCCGATTCTCGTTGGCGTCATTCCGCAACACTCCTTTCGACCGTCTGACCAGTTAGATTTTCATACCTCTGGATGATGACGTCGCAATATCCCGGATCAAGCTCCACAGTATAGCAAGTTCTATCCCATTGTTCCGCAGCAATTAGGGTGGTGCCGCTCCCGCCAAAAGGATCATATATCACGTCGCCGATGGTATTGTCAATTATTTGCGTGATTAAGCTCACAGGCTTTTCAGTAGGGTGGTTTTTATTACCTGATCGTGAGGCTTGTAGTACATTTCCACGGTCGCCGTGGATCGGTTTTGAGGGTGTGCGTTTAGCGAAAAGTATCAGTTCATGTTGCGTCCTCCACGGGAAGCCCATACCGTGGGTCCCTTTATCCCAAACTAACATACTCTTCACCGGGAATCCACTACGCTCTGCGACATCGAAGGTCCACGTCCACATACGCCAGTCGGTGAATAGGTAAAGTGTCTCAGCGTTAACTCCATCTAAAGCTTCCGCAATTAGCGACATATATCCTTTTGTACTTAGTGTGTCCCGCTGTATTGTCGCACCTTTCGTCGATCCTATACTACCAATCTCCCTGTCCGCCTCTTGAAAACCACCAGAGCAATAAGGTGGGTCTGTTAAAATCATATCCGGCGACACGCCAGCCAGTAGTGCGTCCTTACTCGCTTGCCGTGTCGAATCACCACACAGGAGGCGGTGGCGACCAAGTTTGTATAGACGGCCGGGCACGATGTTTGGCCGCTCCGGTAGATCTGGAACGTCGTCTTCATCCACAGTGTGAGGTTTGTTGTCTCTCCGGAACTGCTTCATAAGACTATCTAACTCGCCTACATCCCAGCCAGATACCGCAAGATCTTTCACGTCTAACTCAAGCAGTAAGCTACTTAGCGACGGCACATCCCAACCACCCGAAATTTTATTCAGTGCGACGTTTAACACTTTTTCTTTTTCCGGTGATAGATCTACCACTGACACGCTCACTTCAGTATGCCCGAGCTCCTCTAACACTTTCAACCTCTGGTGGCCTCCGACAAGGTGGCCCGTCCTTCTATTCCAAACTAGCGGATCCACGTAACCAAATTCTAGAAGTGATTTTTTGAGTTTTTCATACTCAGGATCGCTAGGTTTTAGGTTTTTACGTGGGTTCCACTTTGCAGGGCGCAATTTTGAAAGTGGTAAATTTTGAATATCCAGCACTTCTTTACCCTCCTCTGTGTGTATATCTAGTATACACCTTTACCGCTAGTAAGTCAAGCGGTGCAGTTAAACGCAGCTTTTACAGCATCAATCAGCGCCGTCTGCGTTTTGTCTTTTCGTTTCAGTGCGGCAATGACTTGCTCGTCAATCGTGCCTTTGGTC
>QLUB01000175.1 GCA_018725205.1 candidate division NPL-UPA2 bacterium | reverse complement strand
CCCTCCCGCCAGACAGGAGCACAAGCCTATCAGGCATTCCACTATACCCAAATTTCAGCGCAATTCCGCCGGCAGTTTTTACCGCCAAAACAAGTTTTTGCTCTAGAAATTTCTCACGCATTAACACGCCTCCAAAAAGGTACTCAAGTTACTCAAGTTAAAAAAGTTCCGTATGTTCTCGCGTGGAACTAGGGGTTTTTCGCGCATCAATGTTATATGGACAATCGAGTAACTTCGATAACTTTGGTAATCTTTGAACCTCTTGATGCCCGCCAGATAAGACTTTGTCGTCAGTTACTCATTTTAAAAACTCCGTTTCTCAAGTTACTCAAGTTACTCATTTTTTTCTGGGTTTTAGCCATCTTTCAGTCCAATTCCAAAAATAAACACTTTATTTTCGCTGCCACGACGCTTCTCATATCCCAGCTCTTCTAACTTCCCAGCTAGCTTTTTTCGGCTTACCGGACGTTCCCCGCTGCTTGAGCACCATGAAGAGTACGCAAAATACAGGCTCGCCAGCGTTATTCTCGCATCACATGCAGCCACGCATGTTTCCTCAACAAAAGCTTTAATCGTGTTCATCTCCGCTGCATACCCCTGGGTTGCAGAAGTTACTTCTTCTGGCATTCTTAGCCCCTCACGCTGCCATGCCAAGCAACCCTCCACCATCCAGTTCAAGATCCCCTGCAGTTCTTGCTTCAACTTCTCCGCTAGCTGCTTGTCTTGCTCCTCATCAGGAATAGTGACAGTAAATGGAATAAGACGTATACGTCGCCAGATAGCATGGTCACCACCTTTAATTTCCGGCTTGTGATTTGTGGCAAGCCAAATTTTATGCGTCGGTTCAAAATCCCAAAAATCTTCCCGCATCCGCCGAGCTTTTAGCTTGTCGCCACCCGTAAGCTGCTTAACCAAATTTTCCGCAAGCCGCTTACCCTCGCCGCTTTCGGTCACAGTGATCAGCCGCGCACCCTGGAGGTCGGCGATTTCGGTCGGATGTTGCTCGTGTTTTTTCGCCATGAGCAAATTCATGGCTCCTGGTTTTCCATACTCCCCTAGTGCTGATAACAACGTTGTTATCAGCACCGTTTTGCCATTGGCCCCTTTACCATACAAAATAAAAAGTGCCTGTTCTGAAACGTCTCCTGTAAGTGAATAACCTGCCATTTTTTGAACATACGAAATCAAAAACTGATTACCACTAAAAATCCTGTCTAGAAATGCTAACCACAGGGGGCATTTTGCCCCTGGATTGTAATCTGTAGTAGCAGTTTTGGTTAGTAAGTTTGATCTTTGTGCACGCTGTAACTCACCCGTCTGCAGGTTTACCGTGCCATTTTTTACATTGAACAGATATGGATTGCGGTCAAGGGAAGTTGGCAGAACAGGAATCCCCTGTTCGCTTTGTGCTAGCGTGATCATGGCTTCTAGCTTCTGCCGTGAAAAACATTTGGCTATAAGACGTGCTCGCGCGAACAGGTAGTCCCTAGTCTCATCGGTGGTAGCGGTTGCCACACCCTCCATCGTCGTAAGGACCATTGCTTTAACTGTCTCCTTTGCATGACGCATGACTGCCAATGTATCGTCGTCCCCCCAGTGGTTGCCATTCCAAACTAGCCATTTACGCCACGGTTCGCAATAGCGCAGGTCTTGGCCGGAGTGCGCTATCAAACGCTGTGCATTATAATAATCAGTCAGAAACGTAACTTCGTCTATATTAATACCCGCCATGCCGCCACTTTTAGGCGTTCCGCCGTTGCCACCCTCCCTTGCCGCAATACTCCTCACAATCGTAGCCACTTCCCCCTCAGCCAACGGCGGCTTGCAATGCTTGGTGTTAACCGCAGCTACCATCGTCAGCACCTCCGCGGCAGGTAGGCCTCGCGCCAACAGCACCCCTGCACGTTTGGCAAGCTCCGCATTCCGCTGCCCCTCCGGTATAGCGGCCGCCCAGTCTTGCGCAGTCTTCGTACCATTCACCGGCACTTTGATCATAGTCAACAGCCACTCCGGCGCATCCGCAAGCGGCACCTCCCCAGGCCTGGACGACAACTCCCATACGTATTCCCTCCCGCTGCTATGCACACTTGGTGGCACGACAATATAACCACCGTCCCCGCGCACATCCAGACCGCCACGCAGCGCAACGGCGTTCTTTACCCCGTGTTTTGGTAGCTTGAACAGCACATGCTTGCCCCCACCACCGGTAAGCTGCTCCACCGTGTTAGGCAGCTTGCCATACTGCGCCTCAAGCTCACGCAGACTTTCCGCACCTGCTTCCCCATCCACGTCCAACACAAAAAAACCGGACACCCCGCCAGTAGCGATCCCGACATTGGCATTTGGCCAGCGTCTCCACCAGCCGGCAATAACGTCCGGATCAGCGGACGCGTCTTTTACGCCGTTTTGCGTCAGCGGATGTTTGGCCGGACTTGCGCAGTCAGCGTTGCCGCATGTGCATCTGCCGTTGGCTAGGCTATGTAATGGCAGCACCGCCCAGCCGAAGTGCTGGGCGTAGTAGTGTGCTGCTACGCTAAAATTGGCCAAAGTAACGGCCTCCTTTCGCCGTGAGGAATTCCATCGTTAGCTTCTTTCTTTCAACTGCTCGACTTCAGCTCTAACGAAGAACAAGTCTCGGCCGCCAAAGCGAAACGTGGCAAGTTCGCCCCTTTTAGACATCCGCCACACAGATGACCGAGGACGCTC
>QLUB01000174.1 GCA_018725205.1 candidate division NPL-UPA2 bacterium | reverse complement strand
CACTGGAACGAAATTTTCCGCGCTGGAGTGCGAGTACACATTATACTTCGACAACCGCGCTTTTCGCGTCGCCGAAAAAACGATGGGGCACTCACTCGGCACAATGCAAGACAGCATCGGCGACGTTACTCTGCTACTACACGCGGGGTTACTGCGCCATCAGCCGCAGATAAAGCTGGAGAAAGTAGACGAAATTGTCGACGAGTTAGGCTATGAAAAGATAGCAGACATCTTAGGGGAAGCCATGGCAGCTTCCCCCCCTTTGCGCAAAAGGACGTTGACGAAGGGGGGCATACTGGCGGAAGCTTTGGCGGCAGATGCCCGGCGGGTGAAGGCTCAGAAAGAGGAATCTCTACGGATAGAGGACTTGCGGAAGAAGCTTGTAGAAGAAGAGACCTTGCGAGCCGAGATTCTGGAAGAACTACAATCTCAGACATAGAACGCGACGTCCTGCTTGCTGGCATTATGCCGGAGGACTACTGGCGGCTGACACCGTCGGAGACTGTTCTGCTTTTGCAGGGGCACTACCAGCGCGACGCACAGATGAGTATGCTATTGGCAATAACTTACAACGTGAACCGTGATCCCAAAAAAAATCGCGCCATGGAGATGGAAGATTTTTCAGTCTTTCAACATGCTAAACCGATTGCACAGGTGCAGTCGGCACAAAGACAACGTCAGCTACTCGAGGCGATCACACTGGCCATGGGTGGGGAGGTGAAGAAAAATGTCTGTTCGCTCACTGATGGTGAGGATTTTCGGCGATGCCAGCCAGTTTGAAGCCAGTATGAAAAAAGTCTCCACGCGGATGGAAGCCGTCGGCGAGCGCATGAGCGAGATAGGCGGTGGTCTGACTACAGGTGTTACCCTACCGCTTATAGCACTTGGTGCTGGTGCGATTGCGGCGGCTACTCAGGTTGAGGGCGCTATGGCCACTATTCGCGCAGGCACTGGCGCGACTGGCAAAGACCTTGAATCGCTTGGTGACGATTTTAAAGCTGTTTTTGCACGCGTACCTGAAAACGCCGCTCAAGTTAGCACCGCTATCGCCGATCTTAACACGCGTTTAGGTTTGACAGGCACACCGTTGAGGGAGCTTTCAGAGGGTATGCTCGACCTAGCGGGCTTGGCGAAAGTAGAGGTAGGCCCTCTAATCGCGCAAACCACACGCGTGTTCGGTGACTGGGGTGTTGCCACGGCGGACCAGACGAAAACGTTGGATTTGCTCTGGAAGACCAGCCAGACTACCGGTATCGGTGTTGATCAACTTTCTGCCGCGCTTGTTCAGTTTGGCGCACCACTTCGGGCGATGAATTTCACGATTGAGGAATCGGCGGCCATGATGGGCAAGTGGGAACGTGAGGGAGTAAACACGGAACTTGTGCTCGGCAGTCTGCGCATAGCTATGGGGAAATTTGCCAAAGAAGGTGTGCCGATGCGTGAGGGCCTCAACCAGACTATCGCCGAAATACAAAGATTAGGACCAAGCGCCGAAGCCACCGCCTTAGCTATGGAGATTTTCGGTGCACGCGCAGGGCCTGATATGGCGGCGGCCATTTTGGAGGGGCGTTTTGAGTTTGAGGAGCTTGTGAAGCAGATCGCTGCCAGTCCGGAAACAGTCAAAACCGCAGGAGAAGCAACAGAAACTTTTGCTGAAAAAATGGCCATACTGCGTAATCAGGTGACGCTTGCTATCGAGCCGATTGGTACAAAACTTGTGGTTGCGTTGATGAAAGTTTTACCTCATGTTGCTGCTTTAATCGCAGGAGTCACGGCTGTAGTTGCGGGTTTCGGCAACTTATCTCCCTCTGTACAGTCTGGTATTTTAATTTTTATCGCTTTTATAGCGGTTTTAGGGCCGGTCTTGTCCATCGTTGGTAGCGTAACTACAGCGCTGGCTGGGCTAACTGGCGCTTTTACGAAACTAAAGACTATAATAATTGCTGTGAAAGCAAAAAAATTATTAGTCATAAAAGGTGTCACCGCGCTAAAAAGTGCCTTCGTGAAATTAAAAGTTGTGCTGGCCGTCGTGAAAATAGTGTTTTTGGCTATAGCCGCACCGATTGGACTTGTGGTCGCGGCCGTCGCTCTGCTAGCGGCCGGTGTTTTTCTGCTTGTCCGGAACTGGTCAACAGTCACGGCCTTTTTTGCCAGTTTGTGGGCAACGGTGCGTGAAATCTTTTCCACTGCCGTGATGTCCGCTCTGGGCTTTGTACAAAGCCTATGGACGGGAGCGGTACAACGGCTTACCGGCATGGTCGAGGGCATTCGCGGGATCGTCGCGGGAGTTACAGAGGCTATTGCCGCACCGTTTCGTCGGGCGAGGGAAATTGTCGGAGGTATTACCAGTAAAATAAGAGATTCTCTACAGCGCATAAATCCCTTTGCCAGAAGTAGTCCATCGTTGGTGGACAATGTTAAGGCAGGAGTGCGGGCAATACAACAGGAGTATGGTAAACTCAAGGACCTGCAGGCGCAAATGCCGGTAGTCGGAAATATGCATCCGGCTATGGCAGGCGTAGGGGCCGTAGGGGTAGCAGGTGCTGCACTTGGTGCAGGCGCAACCTATAATGGTCCGCTTATACAGATCCAAAATATGACCGTCCGCTCCGAGGCGGATATAGAAAACATTAGCCGGCAGTTGCATAGGCACATCCAGACGCAGACGCGTGCGCGAGGAGGCCGCTAGATGAGTAGTTTTAGCTTCGCTGGCGAAGCA
>QLUB01000173.1 GCA_018725205.1 candidate division NPL-UPA2 bacterium | reverse complement strand
CCCCTTGTTGACTTTGTTGATCTACGCTTCGCAGGCGTTCTACAGCAAGTGGTGGTTGGCGAAATACACGCAAGGTCCGGCCGAGTGGCTGTGGCGCCGCCTGACCTACGGGGCCTGACTTGCAAGCAGGAGGTGACCTATATGATATCTTTTTCCATAGAGCAGCTTTATATAGTTCATAGCCGCTGCAGTCACCATCGCGAACACATCCTGTCTAGTGAACGCTGTGGGTGCTTTCACTGCCTGCGGTGGTTTAGCCCCGCAAATATAGAGGAATGGATTGACGAACCGGGAATAGATGACGGGGAGCGCGTTGGGCAGACAGCGCTCTGCCCCCACTGTGGCATCGACGCGGTGCTCCCAGAGATTATACCGGGGATGCGGCTTTGCTCGAGCCTGCTCCTAGCCATGCGTAAGCACTTCTTTGACGAGTAGCCTGAACAAAGCGACAAATGGCGACAAGGGGCGACAAAGGTGACGGTTCTTTTTGTCCGCTTTTTGTCCGCTTTTTGTCCGCAAACATGTCCCCGAATGCTTCTGAAGCAAAAGGCTCCGTCCCTTTTGCTTCTTCTTTTGCTCCTAAAAGGTGTCTGTGTTAAAATACACTAGAGGAAGATTTTACACTAGTAGTTCTATTCGCGATTCTGCGCTTTGACAATACAGGAGGGAAGATATGAAGACTAAGATTACGCTAGATGACTATTACTCACTCCTTACTCCGAGCCAGCAGCAGGTATCTCCGGATGGGCGTTTTGTGGCGTACGTGCTGCAGGGGTTTCGTAAAAAGGAAAACGACCGCTACCAAAACCTTTGGCTGGTGGCGACAGATGGCAGCAGCCCGCCGCATCGGTTAACGCGGGGCACAACCAAGGATAGCGCGCCGGCATGGTCGCCGTGCGGCCGCTACTTGGCGTTTATCTCTACGCGCCCGCACGAATTAGAGGTCGCGAGCGCCTTAGCCGAGGCAGAAACGCAAGACGAAAGCAAAAAGGGCGGCAAAGGCGGCGACGATAAGCCGCGCCCGCAGCTTTGGGTGCTGGATATGCACTATGGCGGCGAACCGCGTCAGATTACGTGGCGCGAAGAAGGGATAAGCGAGTTTGACTGGTCACCGTGCAGTAAGCAGATCGTCTTCTCCTCCCGCGATCCCGACGAAAAACAGCAGGCCTATCTAAAGAGCATTCGCGGCAAGGACAAGGACGGTGAAAAGGGACCGTTAGTAATCGATCGCATGCAGCACAAGCACGATGAAGAAGGCTACCTCGATGACGTTAAGGCGCATCTTTTCGTGGTGGAGTTAGAGTCGAGACAGGCAATGCGCCTTACTGACGGTTCCTGCAAAGAAACAGAGCCACGTTGGTCCCCCGACGGCCAATGGATTGCCTTTGTGTCTAACCGCACAGGTGATGCCGATAACAACCGAAGAAACGACCTCTGGCTGACAAACCCAAGCGGAGACACGGCTCGCCGGCTCACTCACGGTGACGTAAACGCGAGCTGGCCGCGCTGGTCACCCGATAGTCGCCGTTTAGCATTTGTCACCACGCTGCAGCCGGAAAACGCCTATGTCCTGCGTCACCTCGCCGTAGTTGATACAGCCACAGCTGAGCCAGTGGGAGAATTAACAGCCTCTGTCGGTCAGGGATGGAGCGCAATTGGCGGAGTCGTACCTGATGCGATTCAAGGCGGAGCGGCGGAGAGCGCGCGAGTCTACCCCATACCGCTAAAGCGCACCCCTTGTACCTTGCTGACGAAGGACCTAGACCGCACGGTCGTAGGTTCTCCTGTCTGGGTGAACGAGCGCGAGCTTGTGATCGCAGTGGGGGACAGAGGACAGACGCGCCTTGCCCTAGCCGGGCTTGATCACCCGATGAGAATCGTTCTGCCTGCTCGAGACCGCTATTTGGCTCTCGCAGGGCACACAACGCACGGCGGAGGACAGATTGCCTTTATACAGAGCAGCCCCGCTAGCGCGTGGGAACTTTATACCATTACGCTGGACGCGCTTCGTAAAGCAACGCCAGAAGCACACTCGCTCGCGCTCACGCATCACAACACCTGGCTCGCCGGGCGTGAAACCGCGCGCTACGAGCGCATTACATACAATAGTAGCGACGACGCAGAAATCGAAGCTCTCATTGCCTTCCCGCCAAACTTTGACCACAGGGCCGGGCGTGCTCCACTTATGCTTAAGATACACGGCGGGCCCATGGCCTACGACAGCCCCGACTTTCGCTTTGACACCCAGTACTTTGCCGGTCAAGGTTATATCGTCCTCTTGGTCAATTATCGCGGTTCTACTTCCTACGGCGAAGCGTTTTGCGAAGCGATTCGCGGCGACTGGGGGCCGCGCGAACACGATGACTTAATGCGTGGCGTACAAGCGGTGATCGACAAAGGCTATGCCGATGAAAGCCGGCTCTACTGTACCGGTTTCTCGCAGGGCGGCATTATGACTAATTGGGCGATCGGGCATACAGACCGCTTTAAGGCAGCAGTTAGCGAGCACGGCATGTGGGACTACATAGCGGCATTTGGTACCGATGACTGCCATCTGTGGTGGCAGGATGACATCGGCGTGCCTTGGCAAAACGAAGCGCAGTACAGGAAGATGTCCCCAGCCTCGGGGCTCATGAATATCAAGACACCGCTCCTCATTACCGCAGGCGAGCTAGATTGGCGCTGCCCATTAAGTCAAGCCGAACAGCTCTATGTCTCCC
>QLUB01000172.1 GCA_018725205.1 candidate division NPL-UPA2 bacterium | reverse complement strand
CTTTGTCTTGCGTCGCCTAAAGTTACGCCGCACATAAAACACTACCCCCGTCCCCTTTGCTTCCCTTTGCTTCGTTGAACTCGCCATCCACAGAAGCCTCGGACTAAGCACTTAAAGAAGCACCTAAAGGAGCGAAAACCATGCCGCCTAAAGTGTACTTTCTGCCCCTGCCGGACGGCGCCCCGCCCGCCGCACAGGCCGCCGCCCTTGCTACGCTCTTCGCCGCCAGCGACGCCGCGCAGGCCCTCGCTAGAAACGACTTTACCCTCATTAAGTTTAGCGTCGGCGAAAAGAACAACGACACCCATATAGCCCCCGCCCTCGTCAAAACCGCCGTCGACTTTGTGCGCAATGCCTGCGCCTCGCCCTTCCTTGGCGAAACGTCAACCCTTTACAAAGGCGAGCGCATGGATGCCGTTAAGCATCTCCTGCACGCCGAGCGGCAGGGTTTCTCGATCGCCGCCACCGGCGCACCCTTTATTATGCTTGACGGCCTGCTTGGCAACAGCGAGCTCGATGTCGAAATCCAAGGCGAGCTCTTCCCGAGCGTCAAAATAGCCCGCGAGGCCGTGCTCGCCGATTCGCTCATCACCCTAAACCACCCCACCGGGCACATAGCCACCGGGCTTGGTGCCTGCATTAAAAACCTCGGCATGGGGCTAGCCTCCCGCATGGGCAAAATGCGCCAGCACAGCTCCATGAAGCCTGCTGTCATCGCCGAAAAGTGCGTCGCCTGCAAGAAGTGCCTAGAGTGGTGTCCTGCCGATTGCATCGCACTCACCCATAACAAAGCCCTTATCGACCCTGCGCGCTGCATCGGCTGCGGCGAGTGCCTCACCGTTTGCCGTTTCGACGCCATTCAATACAACTGGGGCGCTGACCCCGCTTACCTGCAAAAAGCCATGGCCGAGTACGCCTATGGCTCCGTTAAAGCTAAAGCCGGCAAGGCCTATCACTTTAACATAATGGTTAATATGACCAAGGACTGCGACTGCATTAGCCGCAAGCAGCATAAGCTTATCCCCGACCTTGGCCTCCTTGCCTCCGCCGACCCGGTAGCCATCGACGTCGCCACCTTAGACCTCACCGCCAAAGTACACTCTGCTAACCTTACCGCCCTAAGCTACCCCAAGCACGACCCCTACATCCAGTTGCGCCACGCTGCGAAGGTGGGCATGGGGAGTTTGGAGTACGAACTAATAGACATAAAGTAGGCTTGTCCGCTTAGATCATCCACGCCGGGACAAGCCATGCGTTTTTATCGAGCGGCAGCAGGTCGTGGGCCATACACACAATCGCGCCGGGAGTGAGCGGCTGTAAGAGGCGGAAGTGTTTGCTGGCATCTCTGCCGGGGGACGCCGATTTCTTAATTTCAATGGGGTAGAGGGTGCCGTCCTGATAGATAATGAGATCGATCTCTTTTTGGTCTTTGTCGCGGTAATAATACAGAGGTGGCTCCTTGCCCGCATTAAGATAGCTCTTATAGATTTCAGCGAACACGTAGCTTTCAAAAAAGGCCCCCGACATCGCACCGCGCTCCAATGTTTCGGGGCTAGCCCACTTAAGGAGATACGCGCACAACCCTGTGTCTAGGAAGTGGAGCATAGGCGACTTGATTACCCGTTTCAACATGTTGTTGTGGTAGGGCTGCACTAGGGCTACAATGCCGGACGAAACCAGGATTGAGAGCCACTTCTTTGCTGTCGGCGCGCTTATGCCGCAGTCCTTAGCGATTTCCTCATAGACAACGGGTCGGGCAGTGCGGGCGGCAACTACCGTCATGAAGTTGAAAAACGACATCTCGTCCGCGACTTGCGTAAGGTCGCGGAGGTCTCGTTGCAAATAGGTGTTAACGTAGGCCCGGTAGTAGGCTTCGCGGTCGATTTCGTAGGCGTAGAGGGCAGGCATGCTTCCCCTAAAGATGCGGGCATACAGGGCATCTAGCCCGAGCCTTGTTTGCTGTGGTAGCCTAGCCAGCAGTTTCTCGGGCAATGGCAAGAACGGCTCAGACGGTGTGCCGTTTATCTCGCTCGCAGATAAACCGAGCAGGCTAACGATGCCTACTCGCCCGGCAAGGGACTCGTTCACGTCCTTCATGGTGTGAAAGGTCTGCGAGCCCGTCAGCCAAAACTCGCCTCTGCGCCTTGTTGTGTCGATATGCATTTTGATGTAGGGTAACAGCTCGGGCGCATATTGGATTTCGTCGATAATGACGGGAGGGGAGAAGCGCTGCAAAAATAGGCTGGGATCTGTTTTAGCGAGGAGGCGAACATCCGGGTCGTCGAGGGTGACGTACTTGCGCTCGGGGCCAGACAGCTTTTGCAGCAGGGTGGTCTTGCCCACCTGTCGCGGCCCTGTCACGAGCAACACGCCAAACATGCCGGTTAGGCGCTTAATGACTGGCTCAACAGCGCGTTCAATATACAAAGTGCTCTCCTCCATCCCAGATCATGGCGATACTAAAGTACAAGTTTAGTATAGACAAAAATGGGTTATGTGTCAAGCGCGAGCAGGCTGTTTACTGTCCCTTGAAGCAAAAGGCTCCGTCCCTTTTGCTTCTAGCTTGGGAGCACAGCGGGGTGATCGTTGGTTCGCGCATGCATCGGTTTGAGAGAAAGCAGTCTGGGGTTGTGATCTTCCTTGAGGGAAACGCTCTGGTGGTGAAGTAGGTTGGTCGTATCGACGGCTACCTTTGAATTGTTCATAACCCTCCTCCGCACCTCGGTGCGGTTTTTTGTCT
>QLUB01000171.1 GCA_018725205.1 candidate division NPL-UPA2 bacterium | reverse complement strand
CGGCTTGGGATTGGCGCATAACCTCGTAAAGGTTCCTATCCCTCACGCCATGCAGTTCGTCCATTACGCAAAAGGAACAGTTCAAACCGTCAAGGGTATCACTATTGCGCGCCAGCGGTTGGAATTTTGACATAGACGGCACATAATACAAGTCGCTTTTTCGCTTCTTGAAATGCTTTGACAGGTCGGGCGACTGCTTTATCATGTTATGGGCTTCATCGAATAGTAAACGCGCCTGCGCGTATTTGGTCGCCGTACTGTAAACCTCCGCGCCGCCCTCGTTGTCGGAGGTGAGCATATACAGGGCAAGCCCCGCAAGCAGGGTCGATTTGCCGTTTTTACGCCCTACGAGGAAGAAGCTTTCCCAGGTACTGCCTTAGTCCCGTTTGCGCGTCCACAAAGCCAAACAGGGCTTGAATAAAAGCCTTTTGAAAGAGTTCCAGCCGGACAGGTTGCCCTGCCCATTCGCCCTTGGAGTGTTTGCAGAATTGTTCTATAAACTCAATGGGTCGATTGGCGCGGGCTTCATCGAAAACGTAGCCGCCTTGGTTTGAATTCGTGCCGGCCGCAAGGCGGGCATATACGGCCTTCACCCGCCTTGAAGTAGCTATTTCGCCGGACTGGATTTTTTTGTTATATTCGGTGATGCAGTTCATAAGGCTAAAATCCCGCGCTTGTCATACATAGAGTTAAAACCCGTCAGCGCATCGGTTTCTTCCATCTTGATTTCGTACTCACTCACAAGCCGCAGATACAGTTTTGCGGTATCTGTGTAGGTTTTGAGCAAGGCGCGGTACTCCTTGGTTTCGTTGTACCCTTTGATGGCTTCAAGCTGTTGGTCAAGATATACCATTTCTTCCGACAAGCGGTTGATAACAAAAGCCATTTCTTGTTCGTAGGATTCAGTTTTTGTGTTCACTGTATACCCTCCTTTCTAATGTCGCCTTCGACTGTGAAGGCCAAACCTTTCGAGATAGCGCCGCCCGCGTTGAAATGCTCGGTATTATGGCAGTCAAGACACAGAGCTTCAAGTTTAGCCGGATTCAGTGCTATGCCCGGGTTGTTGATGTTCGCCGGGTTTAAGTGTGTTTTGTGGTGGGCGATTTCGGCGGGCTTGCCGCAGCGTTCACAAATATAATACTTCGACATAAGGAACGCCCGCGACAGTCGCCGCCACGCTGTGGAATTGTAGAAAGCTACTCGCGTCATAATATCTCCCTTTCTGCGGATAGCGCCTTTAGCAGGCAGTCAATGACGCGTTGAAGCTTGTCCGTATCGGCATTTTCACCATAATACCATTGCTGCAAGATAAACCGCGCTGCCGTTAGCGCGACGGGGGAATATACCCCCGCCGTCGCTTTATAGCCTGTTGTTTGGGTCAGATAGGGTGGTATGGCTCCGATAAGCGCGACTATGATTAAGTCGTTGTCCGTGCCGTCAATGCGGAGAATATCGCGGGCTTCGTTTATACTGAAAATCATGGGCGTAACCTCCGTTCAAAGGGTGTCCCTTAAACCGCGATTTTGACGAACGCGCCGGGAACGATGGGCTTGCCGTCCGCGATAGCTAAAGCGCGGTAGTCGATAAGCCCTGAAGTAAAGCCGCTTTCGCGGCTAACCTCAACCGCCACACCCTCCCGAAAAGCACCGTTCCCGCCGGGATATTGTCGTCAACGACGATTTCAAACCCGAACAGGCGATGAACGCCGCCGCCTTCGGGGCTTGTGAATATAAAGTCCCCGTCACTGGTTTTGAGCGGGTAAATCTGCCCGAAAAGGGTTGCTGTGGACATGGCGAATTTTGCGCCACTTGCATAATCTGCGGGGAGTTTCGCGACTGCCGCAAGTAGGTTGTCGGCGGTTATCGCTGTTGTAGTAATGCTGTTTGCCGCCGTCCACGTTATGCCTGTCAAAATGCCCATGGGCTGTCCCGTGCCTGTTCCGCTCACGATAGCCGCGTTAATTGCATCAGAAATACTGTTTTTGAGTTCGTCCGTAATGTAACGCTCAAACGCCGCGATTTCCATTCGCTTAACCGCCGCCGACATACTCAAAACCTTAATGAGTTCGCGCCCGGTAAAAGTTACCGACGCCGTAGTTACGTGCTTGCGGTCAACCGCCGTGCCTTCGATGTGCCAGCTTGCAGCGTCTGCGGGGGTTCCCACGGGTACGGACAAGTTTGACGGGACATTGAACAGGCGAATTTCATTGAAAAGCCCGCCCACGGGTCGCGCTTGACTGATAACCTCGTTAAGCGTCTGCGTGGGAATAACCGCCGCCGAATTGGACAGCGTGTTGAATGTGGCAGCGCGTTTTTCTGCCTGTGCCGCTTGATATGCGCGGGTTTCGCCGTCGGTCAGTTCCTTTCCCAAAAGGGACTTGAAGAACGCCGCGCGATACTCGGGGGTTGCGTGGGTGTCAAGACTACTTACACCCTTTTCAAGGCTTGCGGTAATGGGGTTAAACATATTTTTTTCCTCCTCTTTCTGCGCGTTTCGCGCTTCGACTGTGGTTTGTTTGTATGCAGCAAAATTTACGATGCTGATTTCGTGAATCTTGCTGATTGCCGTAATGGTTCGGGTCTGTGTCGCTTCGTCAAAGGTACTGTCGCCGATGTCGAACGCAAAGGACATTTGCGACAGGTCACCGCGCTTGACGGCTTCATATACCGCGCGCCCGGCTTCGGTGTCGGGGAGTTCCGCCCTCATTGCAAGCCCGTTTATGGTGTTTTCAAGGGATAGGGTTTTCGGGCTTCGGGCAAGGGGG
>QLUB01000170.1 GCA_018725205.1 candidate division NPL-UPA2 bacterium | reverse complement strand
ATTCTAGGGTACCTGTATGCGCAAAGCCATGCCGACAAGCCGGTACCGGGCAAAGAGGAAGTGTTAGTGCAGTTCTCGGTGCATGAGCTAAAGCGGGCTTACGAGGAAAGCCAAGACCTCTTCAAGATTAGCATTACAATTGACGATATTGAGGATGCCTTGTTCTACCTTTCGCGCATCGACGCACTAAAGATAGAAGGCGGCTTCCTCGTGCTCTACAACCCAATGACTATCGAGCGCACCCACGAGGATCTTAAAAAGCGCTACACAAACGAAGACTACAGCCAGCTAGAGGGATATTACAAAAACAAAGTGCAGCAAATACACATCGTCGGTGAATATGCGCGCAAGCTGATTGCCGATTATGCGCAAGCGCTTCAGTTCGTAAACGACTATTTCCAGCTCAATTACTCGCGTTTTCTTGCCAAACACTTTCCGGGGGCGCGGCAAGGAGAAATCAGTCGCAACATTACGCCTGCCAAGTTTAGGCAGCTGTTTGGCGAGCTGTCGCCGGCACAGTTGCAGGTGATTAGCGATAAGGATAACAAGTATCTTTGCGTTTTGGCGGGACCCGGCAGCGGCAAGACACGCGTCTTGGTGCATAAATTAGCAGCGCTCGTCCTCATGGAGGACGTAAAGACCGAGCAGCTCCTGATGCTTACATTTTCACGCGCTGCAGCCACCGAGTTTAAGTCCCGATTGCGTGCGCTTATTGGGGTGACCGCTCATTTCATTGAAATCAAAACTTTTCACTCTTATTGCTTTGATTTGTTGGGTAAAGTGGGGAGTATTGAAAAATCCGAAGAGATTATACAGAGCACGATTGCGCGTATAGAGGCAGACGAGGTTGAGCAGAGCCGGCTGGCCAAAACTGTGCTGGTGATCGATGAGGCTCAGGATATGGATGCGTCGATATACGCCTTGGTGCAGACCCTCGTCGCTAAGAACGACGGCATGCGCGTCATCATGGTGGGGGACGACGACCAGAACATATTTCAGTTCCGACATTCGAGCTCCGAATTCATGGCTAGGTTTATTAAGGAGCATGGGGCAAGAGAGCATAATCTGTTGGAGAACTATCGCAGCCAGGCCAATTTAGTAGAGTTCGCTAACCAATTTGCCGCGCAGATGCAAGGTCGACTAAAGCGCGTGCCGATTCAACCCAAGCAACAAGCGAACGGCTCCGTACGGGTGGTCAGCTATAATAATCGTAACTTGCTCTCGCCTTTGACGGCCGCTATCGCTGGAGCCGACTTGAAGGGAACTACCGGCGCCCTAACGCGCACGAACGAGCAAGCCCTGCAATTAACAACTCTGCTGCAAGCGCGCGGGTTGCCCGCCAAGCTTATACAAACCAATGACGGTTTCAAGCTTTACGACCTCGACGAGATACGCTACTTTCTAGGGTTGCTCAAGGGGGACGGAACGCGGCGAGCGGTAGACGATGAGATTTGGGAAGCAGCGCGACGGATGCTACAGGATAAGTACAGGCGCAGTGCGATGCTCGAGCCTACTCTCCGCATGTTTCGTGCGTTCGGAGACGACACCGGGAAAATAAAGTATATATCGGACTTCGAAACTTTTGTGCGGGAGAGCCGGTTAGAAGACTTCTACAACTACCGCGGGGAAACAATATTTGTCTCGACTATCCACAAAGCCAAGGGCAAAGAGTTTGACAATGTTTTTTTGCTCTTAGAGGGACTATATAATCCCACTCAGGACGATATGCGCCAGATTTATGTCGCCTTAACGCGGGCCAAAAAGAACTTGGCCGTGCATTATAACGGCGCTTTCCTTGACCATATCGATGTCGAAAATCTGGTCAAGCAAAAAGACCTGCAACACTACCCCGAACCTAAAGAGGTGTCGCTGCAGCTCGCTCTATCGGACGTTCACCTCGGCCTCTTTACATTCCGTCAAGAAGTGGTCGCAGGGCTGCAAAGTGGCGACGCGCTTAACCATCACAAGGATGTTTGGTTCAATGCACAGGGCAATGTGGTCTTTAAAGCGGCCAAAAGCTTCGAGTCAGAACAATTGCAGCCTTTGCTGGACCGCGGCTATACTTACGCCGGTGCCAAGGTGAATTTTGTAGTTTGGCGGAAGCGCCAAGAAACTGACCAAGAATTCCGCGTTATCTTGCCCGAAATTTCCCTGCGGAAGAACTGATACCCGTCAAAAGGAAGGAGTGAGCGTTACCTTGTTGAATATTCTACGAAGAAGATGACATTTTATTTCTGTTATTTAGATGAAGAACAAAGTGAACTACTCACCACTAGGAATTCAAGATTAGCAGGTTAACGAGTGGGTTGAAAATGGTAAGGCAAAGTAATATTGAATCCTACGCTCCCGCCTAAATTTATAACTACAACCAGACATCCTCGTAGAAACCTAGGGAAGTGCTGTGCTTCTGCATATGAACACCGCCGTCCAACATGAAAACCATTGCTTTTCTTCCTCGCTGTAGTTATAATAATTGTAACTACATATGATTACAGTGGGGGAGTGAGCAGATGAGTTATGTCTTCGAGCAGAAAGTCGGAAAGTATACATACTTGTACGAATGCACTGCCTATAGAGATCATGACGGCAACCCGCGGAACAAACGTGTAATCATAGGAAAGACTGATTTAAAAACCGGCCTGCCCGTATACAAGCCCGAGTATCTTGAACGTATGCGTGAAACAGGAACGCCAGTGGAAATCCCACCGACTGAAAAGATGTTTTCCATGATGGAGATAAAACAGTCCACTGTCAGAGACTACGGCCTATTCTATCTGCTGCGCCAGCTTTCAGACATGATCGGACTG
>QLUB01000017.1 GCA_018725205.1 candidate division NPL-UPA2 bacterium | reverse complement strand
CTTCTATAGCCGCCAACTCTGCACTTTTCGTTGCCAAACTGTGTACTTTTATATTGCCAGAAACATTTAGCTACGGATAACACTTAGCTTCGGATAAGGCGGCCTGATATCGCCAATACTCGCTAATATCTATCTGCACTACACCCTAGACATATGGTTTGAGAAGATAGTGAAAAAGCAGCTCAGAGGTGAAGCCCATATAGTAAGGTACGCCGATGATTTTGTCTGTTGCTTTCAGTATCGGGATGACGCGGAGAAATTCTATGCGGAGCTTAAAGAAAGGCTCGCCAAATTCAAGCTAGAAGTGGCAGCGGAAAAGTCCAAGATAATTGAGTTCGGGAGGTTCGCCGAACCAACCCTATCAAAGAGGGGACTAAGACCGGATACATTTGATTTCCTAGGATTTACTCACTACTGCGGGAAAAGTCGGAATGGGAGATTCAGAGTCAAGCGGGTTACAAGCAAGAAGAAGCTCAAAGCGAAACTAAAAGGGATTAAGCTGTGGATGAAGGAGAATATTACTAAACCGATAGTCGAACTCATTAAGGAGCTTAACACCAAGCTCAACGGGCACTATAACTACTACGGAATCACGGATAACTCACCTGGGATTAGTAAGTATGCTTATGCGGTCCGTAGGGCACTGTTTCGCCACATCAATAGGAGGCGGCAGGGCAAGCCATGCAACTTCCTGAAGTTCGCACACCTAATGACTAAGTATCGCCTAGCCCCGGCGACCATCCGGGTCAGCATCTTTCTCTCCTGACCCCTGCGAATGTTGTTGTGAAGAGCCGGATGCCTTAATAGGGCACGTCCGGATCTGTGAGAAGCAGGCGCAGTGATGCGCCTTGCTTACTCGACTATGTTTTGCTCGACCATGTTTTGCTTGCGCTAGTGCCTGGCTCATGCTATGATGAGGCAAAGTTTTCGATGCAACTTCTGTGATGAGGACAGGCTGCGCGATTGCTGCCAAAGAGAGCCGGGGGTGGGTGCGACCCGGCGGTAGGTGTCGTGCGGATATCACCTCGGAGAAGGTTCCGTTGGCGGCGTTAACGCATAGAGTTGGGTCCTGTGTGGGCCAACAAGGATGGTACCGCGGGCAAACCCCCGTTCCTTAGGGAATGGGGGTTTTTGGTATTCAAGGAGGTCATTTTGTGTTTAAGAAAGTGACAAGTAAAGTAGATTTCCCGGCGATGGAGGACAATATTCTCGAGTTTTGGCGACGGGAGAAGATCTTCGAGACCACCCAAGCCATGCGCGAAGGTAGCCCCCGCTACGTGTTTTACGAGGGGCCGCCCACGGCTAACGGTTTGCCGCACATCGGGCACGCCATGGCGCGCTCGATGAAAGACCTTATTCCACGTTACAAAACGATGGACGGCTATCTCGTGCGCCGCAAAGCGGGCTGGGATACGCATGGACTGCCGGTTGAGCTAGAGGTAGAGAAGGAGCTTGGCATTAAGGGCAAGCCGGACATCGAGGCCTACGGCGTTACGGCCTTTATTGAGGCCTGTCGCGCGAGCGTCTTTAAGTACGAGCAAGAATGGCAAAAGCTCACCGAGCGGCTCGGGTTTTGGCTGGATATGGATAACCCCTATGTAACCTACAAAAACGAGTACATCGAGTCGGTGTGGTGGTCGCTACGCCAAGCCTGGGACAAAAAGCTGCTCTACCAAGGCTATAAGGTCTTGCCATATTGCTCACGCTGCGGGACATCGCTTTCGAGCCACGAGCTAGCGCAAGGTTACGAAGAAGTCGAAGACCCCTCGGTGTTTGTGCGTTTCCCCGTGGTTGGAGTCGAGGGACGCTCCTGCTTGGTGTGGACTACTACCCCTTGGACATTGCCTTCTAATGTTATGCTGGTCGTAGGCGAAAACATCGAGTACAGCTTGGTGAAGCACCGCGGCGAAGAGCTCATTCTAGCGACGAATTGCCTCCACCGGCTGCAAGGCGAATACGAGACCTTGCGCACCTTTCCCGGAAGCGAACTTGTCGGCACCAAGTACACTCCCCCGTATCCATTAGCCAGTCTAGTGGGACAACAGGCTCACTACGTTGTGACAGGCGATTTCGTCACTACCACCGACGGCACAGGACTGGTTCATGCTGCCCCCGCCTTTGGCGAGGATGACAGCCGCCTAGCCGCAAAATACGGCTTCCCGACCGCCAATCCCGTTGACGCGACAGGCTGCTTCACCAGCGATGTCAGCGAGTGGCAAGGGCTATTTGTTAAAGATGCCGACCCCCACATCATAAAGTTCCTGCAGGATAAAGGGCTTCTCTATTCTGCCGGGCTCTGCACCCATAACTATCCGTTCTGTTGGCGCTGTGACACCCCACTGCTCTATTACGCCCGCAGCTCGTGGTTTATCCGCATGACCGCCCTTAAGGAGCAGATGCTCGCCAACAACAACACCATTAACTGGTTCCCAGAGCACCTGCGCGCCGGGCGTTTTGGCAACTTCCTCGAAAACATCGTAGACTGGGCTGTCAGCCGCGAGCGCTACTGGGGCACGCCGCTGCCGATTTGGCGCTGCGAGTGCGGGCACGAGCACTGTGTGGGGAGCCTTGACGAGCTCCGCAGCATGGCGCTGTCCTGGCCCGAAAAGCTGGACCTGCACCGACCCTATATCGACAGCATCTTTCTGGCTTGCGAAAAATGCGGCGGACAGATGCAGCGCGTAAGCGAAGTGCTCGACTGCTGGTATGACTCGGGCTCCATGCCCTTCGCGCAGTGGCACTACCCCTTTGAAAACAAAGAGGTGTTTGACGAAAGCTTCCCCGCAGACTACATCTGCGAGGGGATTGATCAGACGCGCGGTTGGTTCTACACTTTGCTCGCTATCTCGACCTTTACCTTTGGGAGGTCCCCCTACGTTAACGTAGTGTCTACGGAAATGGGCCTTGACGAACACGGCAAGAAGATGAGCAAGTCGCGCGGCAACCGGTTTGACCCTTGGGATGCCTTCAAAGTGGTGGGCGCAGATGGTCTGCGCTGGTTTATCTACACCGTCAACCCGCCTTGGTACACCAAGCGCTTTTCCATGGAGACCATGCAAGAGCACCAAAGGCGCGTCTTAGGCACATTGTGGAACGTGTATTCCTTCTTTGTTCTTTACGCCAACATCGACGGCTTCGACCCCAAACAGGCAGACATCCCCGTCACCGAACGTCCCCTGATTGACCGCTGGCTCCTTGCCAAACTCAGCATGACCATCAAAGAAGTTCGCGCAGGCCTAGACGTGTTTAACAGCATGACCGCCACCCGCGCCATCGACGACTTTGTGGACGAGCTCAGCAACTGGTATGTACGGCGCAATCGACGGCGCTTTTGGAAAGGCACCATGGACACCGACAAAGCCGCGGCCTACCTAACGCTCTATGAAACCTTAGTGACATTGACTCGGCTAATGGCGCCGTTTACGCCGTTTATTAGCGAGGAGCTCTACGGGAACCTAGTGTTGTCGGTAGATAGCCAAGCTCCGGCAAGCGTGCATATGCAAAGCTACCCGGTGGCCGAAGACGCGCCGATTGACTCTGCCTTGATCGCCGAGATGTCGCTGGCTCGCCACATTGTCTCACTCGGGCGTGCCGTGCGCAGCAAAGCCAACGTCAAGGTGCGTCAGCCCGTGAGCGAGCTCTATTTCGTGAAGCCGGGCCAGGTAGAACTGCGCAACGAGATAATGGCGTTAATACAGGACGAACTAAATGTCAAAGTCGTTACCGCTGCGGTCGACACTACGCGCTTTGTCACCTATAGTGTGAAGCCGAACTTCCGCTTGCTCGGCCCCCGCTTTGGCAAGGACGTGCAAACACTCGCAAAGCTGCTAGGGGCCGTAGAGCAAACCCGCCTCGCTGACGCAGTGACGCAGAACAAGCCACTTGAGGTCATGCTAAACGGCGCTCCGGTAGTGCTCGAGCAGAGCGACCTAGACATACGCGCGGAGGAGCGCGCAGGCTTCCAAGCCGAGTCCTTAGCAGGCTTAACCGTGATTATGGACCTTACGCTCACCCCAGTGCTAATCGAGGAAGGCCTAGTACGCGAATTAGTAAGCAAGCTCCAAGCCATGCGCAAGGACGCAGGTTTTGAGGTAGACGACAAGATAGTTATCTCTCTAAGCGGTGACTCGACCGTCACGGAAGCAGTCGCGAAGTGGCGGAGCTACGTACAGGACGAAGTCTTAGCCATGCATATCTACAGCGAGCCACTGACCGGCACCTCCACTCGCTCCTTAGAGATTAACGGCTACATCGTTCTGGCGGCCATCAAGCGATAGTTCTCAAGCGATAGTTCTCAAGTGTAGATCTCATGTCCGGCTACTCTAGGGTGGTCGGACGCTTTTTTCGGGGCAGGTCTCAAGCAGACGCATATATTGCAACTTTCAGACAGTGCAGCTATACTGTAGTTGTCCTTATGGTTTGTCCAATGATCATCTAGCTAGGTGGTGGTTGATGAACAAACAGCAGCAGAGAGCCGTAGTCGACAGTCCAAGAAGTGAAAGGAGAGGTGCAATGGAACAATTAATAGCGCTTAATACATAGTTAAACAATATTGTCTGGGGTCCTCCAATGTTGATCCTGATCGTCGGAACTGGCATCTACTTAACAATTAAGGTCAACTTCCTCCAAGTCATACACATCGGTTTTGCACTCAAAAATACTATCATGAAGGTGTTCGAGAAGCAGGAAGTCTCAGCACCGAGATTACACCCTTCCAGGCTCTCGCTACTGCAGTAGCAGCTACTGTCGGTGTTGGTAATATCGCTGGCGTAGCCACTGCTATAGCTGCTGGGGGTCCCGGCGCGTTGTTCTGGATGTGGATTTCCGGTTTCTTTGGCATGGTCACGAAGTTTGCCGAAGTAGTCCTAGCCATTAAGTACCGCGAAAAGACGGTCGATGGTACATGGGCAGGCGGCCCGATGTACTATATCACCAAGGGGCTCAACATGAAGTGGTTAGCCCTCGCGTTTGCCGGCTTCGGTGCCTTGGCGTCGTTTGGCATTGGCAATATGGTGCAGGCCAACTCTGTGGCGTCAGCTCTTTACACTTCGTTTAATGTACCCAAAATAGCAACTGGCATAGTGCTACTTGTTGTTACCGGTCTAGTGATTATCGGGGGCATTAAACGCATCGGCTCATTTACTGAAAAACTCGTGCCAATCATGGCTGTGTTTTACATTCTTGGCGCAACCATCATTGTCCTGACGCGCATTGCCGCTGTTCCTGAGGCGTTAGCGACTATCTTGACTTACGCCTTTACCCCGGCAGCTGCTGTCGGCGGTTTCGCTGGTGCCGCAGTGCGCAGTGCTATCCGTTATGGTATCGCCCGCGGCGTTTTCAGCAACGAAGCTGGTCTCGGTAGCGCGCCTATGGCCCACGCCGCAGCTAAGACCGACCACCCCGTGCGCCAAGGCTTGTGGGGCATCTTCGAGGTGTTTATTGACACCATCGTGATCTGCACCTTAACCGGTCTCACTATCATGGTCACCGGCGTGTGGGAGACAGGCAAGCGCGGGGCCCCTTTGACCATCGCCGCATTTGAAGCTGGTCTGCCGGGCGTAGGACAGTACATCGTGGCGATAGGCATTACGCTCTTTGCCTTCTCTACGGTCATAGGCTGGTCATGGTATGGGGAGAAATGCACGGAATACGTGCTCGGTAGCAAAGCGGGCAAGATGTTCCGCTATGTCTATCTGCCGTTTATTGTCGTTGGCTCGCTAGGAGCGCTCACACAAATGTGGGATATCGCCGATACGCTGAATGGGCTTATGGCTATCCCTAACTTAGTCGCGCTTCTCTTGCTTAGCGGCACAGTGGTTGCCCTGACGAAAGACTTCGTTGGTGTACACCTAAAGGCCAAGAAGAAGGGCGCTAAGACCTAACGCACGCGGATTTGTTTCACCATAGAGGCACAGCGGGCACAGAGGGGGCTCTGTGTTCTCTGTGCCTCTGTAGTGCAAAAAAGGAGGGTTCCAGTGACAAAACAAATCGCAGAGACAACACTTTCGCCGCCGGTCGCATCGTACTTTCGGGAGCGAGGGTACACAGTACACGCCGAAGTTTTGCACTGCGACCTCTTAGCGCGGCGCGGTGAGGAAGTGGTGGCTATCGAGCTAAAGCGCAGCCTAAACATAGAGGTGCTGGCACAGGCCGTGCGCCGCCAAGCCCTAGCAAACCACGTTTACATCGCGGTTTCGCGCCCTAAGTGCGTGGGGCGGGGCGGGCGTTGGCGAGCGATACTGCAACTCCTGCGGCGGCTAGAGCTCGGGTTACTCTGGGTAGATGTCGACAAAAATCCACCGAAGGTCGAAGAAAGGCTTGCACCTTCGCCCTATACCCCGCGGCGGCAAACAAAAAGCCGCCGACGTGCCCTGCACGAGGCGGAAAGTCGTAGCGTGGATCTTAACATAGGCGGCTCAACCAAGCGCAAGCTCATGACTGCCTATCGCGAAAACGCCCTGCGTATCGCTTTTCTCCTAGCACAACACGGGCCTATTTCAGCAAAACGCCTGCGTGAGCTCGGCACCGACGAAAAAACGTGGTCGACTCTCCATCGCAATCTCTACGGCTGGTTTGCGCGCCACACACCCGGCGTCTACGGTCTAACCGACAGCGGTTATGCCGCTCTTGCGCTCTACCCCGAGTTGGTGGTATTATGGGCAGAAAGAGGCACATAGCACATAGCACATGGCGCATAGCACGTGGTGGAAAGCGGATAGCGGAAAGCGGACAGCCACCTCGTTTTTGGTTTTTGATTGCTCCCGAACCCCGGCTAGCAGTTAAAACAAATCTGCCGTGCTCAAATACCGCTCGCCCAAATCAGGTAAGATAGTTACTACCACACTGTCTGCGGGGAGCTTTTGCGCGACGGCAAGCGCGGCGCAGACATTGGTGCCCGAGGAGATGCCGGCAAACAAGCCTTCCTCGCGCGCTAAGCGGCGCGTCATCGCATAAGCCGCTTCGCAGCTGACGACAACTACTTCGTCATACACCGAGGTGTCAAGTATCTCCGGGATAAACCCGTCGCCAATGCCTTGCTGCTTGTGGTTCGCGACAACGCCGCCCGAGAGGATGGCCGCCTGCGTCGGCTCTACGGCCACTACCCTGATAGCGGGGTAGGCCGCCTTTAGCCTTTGCCCCGCGCCCGTAATGGTGCCACCGGTGCCGATGGCAGCGACAAACGCTTGGGGCACAACGCCTTCCAGTTGTGCGATAATCTCCGCCGCCGTCTGGGTCGCGTGAATGCGGGGGTTAGCGGGGTTAACGAATTGCCCGGCTAACACGCAGCGCGGGTCTCTCTTAATCATCTCGTGCACCTTAGCCTCGGCAAAGCTAAAGGTCTCTGTAATGTCTTTGCCGACCGGCGTGAGTATTATCTCTGCGCCGAAGCTCGCCATAATGCGCCTTCGTTCCTCGCTCATGCAGGCGGGCATCACAATCGTGCACTTGTAGCCTTTTACTGCCGCGACCAAAGCCAAACCTATGCCTTGGTTGCCGCTCGTGAATTCCACGATGATGGAATCGGCCTTTAGTAGCCCCCGCCGCTCGGCATCCTCAATCATGCTCAACGCCGTGCGCGTCTTAATGCTCCCGCCCGGGTTTTGGCTTTCTACTTTGACGAGGATGCGGCGGTCTAGTCCTGCCGTTATGCGGTTTAGCTCTACCAGCGGCGTATTGCCGACTGCTTCTAAGATGGAACGCGCGATAGTCATCTTGCCCCTCCACACCTACTGTTAACTACTAGTTCGCGGCAAGGGTGGGGTTAACCTGCCCCCCCTGCCAGATTTGTTGACAGCCGCATACCCGGGAGGGTAGAATAAACATGATTAATAATGTGAGATTTATAACGATGTTTTCTTGTATGTTTCACATGTAGGCAGGAGGAGTTACATGGCAGTGCAGTTTGCAGAAAAGGTCTATGCCTTAGCCAAGGAAATTGCCGAGGATTGCCAAGGGCTAGAGGCGCCGTTCTGTGCGGCAGAGTGTCCGATGCATACCGATGCGCTGTCGTACATAAGGCATATCCGCGAGGGCAAGTTAGACGACGCCGTGCGTACCATTCGCGAAAAGTTGTTTCTCCCAGCCACTTTAGGTCGTATCTGTGCCCATCCCTGCGAAAAGGAGTGCCGCCGCGAGACGGAGTTTAAGCAACCCCTAGCTATAGCCGCGCTTAAACGCTACGCCGCCGAAAAAGCCGACTGCGTGGAACTGTGGGATGTCCGCGTGGGTGTTGACACAGGCAAGCGAGTAGCTGTGGTCGGGAGCGGTCCTGCGGGAGCGCAGGCGGCTATCGACTTGCGGAAAGCCGGTCACCAGGTCACCGTTTACGAAAAGCTGTCGGTGCGCGGCGGTATGTTGCGTGTAGGTATTCCTAGCTATCGCCTGCCACCCAAAGTGCTGGAGTTTGAGTACGAGTATCTGGATCGTTTGGGCATCCAGTTTAAACTGGGCGTGGAAGTGGGTAAACAGGTGTGCTTAGATGATTTGCGGGCTGAGTTTGACGCCGTCATCCTCGCGCACGGAGCGCACCAAGGGGTAGTGGCGCAAGTCGAGGGTTGCTATTCCCAAGGGGTCACCAATGCCGTGGATTTCTTGCGCGAAATGGCCTTCACACAGGGGTGCTCGGCTATGGGTAAGAATGTGCTGGTCATTGGCGGCGGCGATGTGGCTATGGACTGCGCACGCTCGGCCTTGCGTGCAGGTGCGGATGCGGTCAGGATTGTGTGCCTAGAAAACGAGTGCGAACTGCCTGCGAGCCGCGAAGAACACGAGGCAACGATCGAGGAAGGCGTGCAGTTTGACTACGGTTGGTGCGTAGATGCCATACACGAGCGGGATTGCCGTCCCACAGGTGCGAGGCTAAAGAACTGCCTAGCCCTTAAAGATGAATCAGGCAAGTTTAACCCACAGTTAGGCGACGAGATGCGCGCGGTAGAGTGTGACACCATAGTTTATGCCATCGGACAACGCGTTCTGGACATCGCCAATGGCAAGCTCCCGCAAGGCGGTGGCGGGCGCTATCGTGTGGACCCCGACACCCTGGCGTCGGATATAGCTGGGGTGTTTGTGGCGGGCGACGCCGCCGGCACGACCATTGCTATCGAGGCCATGGCGCACGGCAGAAAAGCTGCCCTTTCGGCGGACCGGTTCTTGCGCGGCATTTCCCTGATCGCGGAGCGCAACTTTAAGCTCGAAGCCAGCTATAAGACACGGTACGATGTTCCCGTGCCGGAGGACACCAAAGACTTGGTGCGGCAACACACGCGGCTCGTCGAGGTCGGTGTTAGGCGCAGGAGCTTTGCGGAAAGCGACCTAGGGTTCGACGATGCGACGGCGCTCTCCGAAGCGCAGCGCTGTCTGGAATGCGAGTGCAAGGAGTGCATGCAGGAGTGCCTGATGCTTAACGAGTTTACGGGGTGTCCGGGCGAGCTATTTGGGGTGTTTTTGGCTAAGCAGCAAGTCGATGCTTTGGTGCCGTACTCCTGTAACTTGTGCAACCAGTGCACTTTGGTTTGCCCCAAGGAATTTAAGCTGGCGGATGCCTTTATGTCGATGCGCAAGGACTTTGTGCGCGCCAACAAGGGAAGGTCACCCATGAAGGGGCACGGCGCCATCGACATCCACCAGAAGCTGTCCTTCTCGCGAGTCTTTACTATTAAAAGAAAGGGGCGTGAGTAAAGTGGCTATCCGACATGGCTTTATGCCGGGGTGCTCGCTGCCCTCGTACAGCCCTACGAACATCGAAAAGACTATCGAGTTTTTGCGCGGTGTTTACCCCGAGCTCTCGGTTATCCAAAAGTGTTGCGGCAAACCCACCAAGTCGCTCGGGCAGGTCGAGCTGCTTAAAGAGCGCTTCGGGAGCTTAGTAGCCGACATTAAGGATTGCCAAGTCGACGAGATGCTGGTGGCGTGCCAGAACTGCTACAACATGCTCAGGGAATCCGACGCTTTCACCACCGCTTCGCTGTGGGAAAGGCTACCGCAAATCGGACTGCCTGCGGAAGTGCGTGGCAAGGCCCTTGCGAGCGACGTGGTGTTTTCGATTCACGACTCCTGTCCCGTGCGGGATAACCGCGCCATCCATGACGGCATCCGCTGGATACTGCAAGAGCTAGGCTATAAGACGGTCGAGCCCGAGCGCACGCGCGAAAACGCTCGCTGCTGTGGGTTTGGCGGCATGATTGTTCCCGTTAATCCCGAATTGGCAAAGAAGGTGATGGATAGGCGCGTTAAGGAGATGCCAACACAACACATTGTAGTCTACTGCGCCGCCTGCCGCAGTTCTATGCTGATGGGCGGAGGCAAGGCTTGGCACATCCTAGATCTCCTTTGGGGTCCGGTGGTGACGAGTGCGTCGCAACCGCCGGAGAATGTGCTGGCTAGTCCTGTTAAGGCCTGGGTCAACCGCTACAAGTCTAAGGGGGTCATCGCCCGCTCCATCAAATAAAATGGGGTGTCGGGCGGCGGCAGATATAAGTGAAAGCGAGAGTGAACTAATGCAGAAAAACAGCGCTAAGGCAAGTCCGATCAGGTTGATGTTGGCACTGGCGGCAATTGTGGTGGTGGTGTTGTTGGCGGGACGTTTTGGCCTGATTGATCGCCTGCGCGATATCGAGGGTCTCAGGCTGTGGTTCCAAGAGCTGGGCGCGATTGGCTACCTAGTTTATGTGTTTCTCTACATTTTAGTGGCGGTGTTTATGCTGCCGGCTTCGGCGGTAACGATTGTGGCAGGCATTACTTTTGGCTCGGTGGTCGGTGGTGTGCTGGCCCTCATTTCCGCCACTATCGGGGCGTGCGTGGCTTTCCTCTTGGCGAGATACGCCGCGCGCGACATGATTGTAGCCAAGTTTGGCAATAACCCGTTGTTTAAACGCATCGAAAACGGCGTGCGAGAAAACGGCACCAGCTTCTTGATCTTGACACGCCTCGTGCCGGTGTTTCCCTACAATATACAAAACTATGCGTATGGCCTGACCTCTATTAGTTTGCCGACTTTCGCGCTCGTTTCCCTCATCACTATGGCGCCCGGGGCTTTTATCTATGCCTACATGGCGGGTGAAATCGTGACGCAGGGCGTCAGCGCGGGCCTCTTGGTGCAGTTTGCGGCGGCAGGTTTAATCTTGTTTGGCGTTTCACTTATCCCCAAGTACATCGCCAAGAAACAAGGCATTTCTATTAAGTAGCGAATTACGCCCAAAACGATATATTAGGAGGAGATCTCGTGAAAAAACTAGTCGTTCTCGTGGTTGCGCTGGCGTTGGTCGTGGGCGGCTTGCTGCCCGTCGGCCCGCAAGGCACCGAGGCCTCGACCATCCGCATCCTCATTGACGGCCAACCAATGACCCTGCAAGTGGCCCCCGTGATTCGCAACGGTCGCGTCCTCGTACCCTTCCGCGCCATGTTCGAAACTTTTGGCGCGACGGTAAATTGGCAAGAAGCTACCGAGACCGTGACCGGTCAATTGGGTACCACCTCGATCTCTCTGCGGCTTAACCGTCCCGAAGCTGTCGTTAACGGTCGCGCCGTGCGGCTAGACGTAGCTCCCATAGTGTTGGGGGGGCGTACGCTAGTGCCCCTGCGCTTTGTCGCCGAAAACCTAGGTGCTGATGTGCGCTGGGAAGAAAGTACGCAGACAGTCGTGGTGGTACGTCAGGTTGCCCTCCGCCGCGTCAGAATTGCCGGCAATGCCCAAAGCGACAAGTTAGCCGCATATGCTAACCAAGACGCCTTTATCTCTCCGGCTGAGCTTAAGCAGTTAATGGACCGCAACGAGCCGGATATCGTGGTTGTTGGGGTGATTAACCCGACTTTAGCTATTATCCCCCTCCACGCAGCCCGCTCGCCTATTGCGGGGAGCTTCACCGTGTGGCGCGCCGACTATTCCGGCACAGGCTCCCCGCTAGCCCTTGCGCCCGCAGTCAGTGGTATGGCCAGCTCACGCGAAGTAATGGAGAATCTTCTCTCGCGTGCCGGGGCAACTCCGCAGTCGATGATCGTGGTGTATGCGCTTGATAATATGCATGACGCAGCGCGTTTTATGTGGCAGATCAGGCAGCTTGGCCACCGCGATGTGCGCTTGCTCGACGGCGGTCTCAATGCTTGGCAAGCCGCTAACTTCCCGACCGGTTCGTTTGCCCGCCTCTCAGAGCAACCTGTTCGGGCTGCTTACCGTTCTCCTGACTTTAACCCTGCGGTTAACAACGTGCGCCTTGGAGACGTTGTCCACGCCCTGCAGAACCCCAATGAGTGGGTAGTCATTGACACACGCAGTGCCGACGAATTTAACGGCCGTCCGTCGGCTTCATCGCGCGGCGCCTTTGGCACGGGTAGACTCATCGGCAGCGTGCATATCGAGTGGGTCGCCGCCAATGCCGCTGACCGCACACTGAGGACACGCGAGGAGATTGTGGCTGCCTACAGCGCTGCAATTCGTGGTCGCAAGGTCATTGTGTTCTGCCAGTCAGGAGTAAGGTCTGCTCACACGCAAGTGGTGCTGCGTGATGTGCTCGGGCTTGAAGTGTATAATTTCGACGGCTCATGGATTGAATGGTCCTACGCAGCGTCTGAGTTCAGCGCCAATCAGGTGCCGGAAAGCGTGCGTCGCACAGTATTGCAGCACACCGAGCAGTGGACCGACAACCGCGGCGAGCTTCGCTAAACGCTTGGCTAAGCCATGTTAGACAGCAAAGCGAGGCAATATGTTCAGCCCGGCCTAGACTTGGCAGCGCGAGCGCTGCTTGGATGTGGGCTTAGCCCCATAGGGGCCACATTGGTTGCACTGGCGCTAGGGGGGGCAGCGGCTTTGGCCGTTGCCCTTGGGTATCCTTGGCTTGGCGTGGGTCTCTTGTGGGTATCCGGGCTGTTCGATGTGTTAGACGGCTCCATGGCCCGCGCCAGCGGAACCAGCTCCGCTTTGGGTACGTTGCTTGACATCGTCTTCGACCGCGTGGTTGAGATAATGGTGCTACTTGCGGTCATGTACAGTTCCCCAGTTTTAGCGGCGCCTACGGCTTTTGTTTTCGCCAGCATCATCTTGTCGATGACGGTGTTTTTGACAGTAGGTGCCTTGGCGGAGAAGATGGGCAACAAGTCGTTTTACTATCAACCTGGGCTGATGGAAAGGACCGAAGCCTTTATCGCTTTGAGTCTCATCGTGTTATTGCATCCTTGGCGCGTGGAGATGCTGCTGTTAATGGCCGGGGCGATTCTTTTTACTGCCGGGCAGCGCTTTGCGGAAGCCGTTAAGCTGCTGCGTTAACGGGCTATCAGATTAGGAGGTTTGCGCACACATGATAAAGACAATAACCATAGTGCTGATGATTGCTGCCTTACTCGCGCTTACTGTAGGCTGTGCGGCTAGGCCCGAAGCTACGAAGGGGCCAAGCTCGTTTGACGCCGCGCTACGCAGCGCACGCGGCAAAACCGTTACTTTCTACGGCTGGGGTGGCAGTGCGGCGGTTAACAACTGGTTTGACAACGTCGTGGCTCCGTCGCTACTCTCCGAGTTCGGCATTACTTTGAGGCGTGTGCCAATGAACATCGATGAGATCTTACGCAAGCTCTCAACTGAACGCCAAGCTAACCAAACTCGAGGCGACATGGACGTAATCTGGATTAACGGTGAAAACTTCTATACCGCGAAAACGCAAGGCCTGCTGTATGGGCCGTTTAACACGCGCATCGCTAATTTTGCGCGCCATATCGACCCTGCGGCACCTGATACAAACTACGACTTTGGCGTAGCCATCGAAGGCATGTCGGTGCCCTTAGGACGGGCGCAGCTAATATTCATGGCTGATAGTGCGCGGCTAGACCGCTTCCCGACAAGCGCGGAACAGCTACTGGAACTAGCGCGGGTTAACTCAGGGCGCTTCACTTATCCGGCACCCCCGGACTTTACCGGCTCGGCATTTGTTCGCAACATCATCTACGAAATAGTCGGCTTTGAGGCCATAAATAACGCCCCTGTCGATAAGGCGGCGATCAAGACGGTGATTCAGCCAGCCCTAGATTTTCTCAACCAGCTCGAGCCCTACCTCTGGGAGCAAGGGAGAACCTATCCCGCTGATGTGGCTGCGCTTGACCGCATGTTTCTTGAGGGGCAGCTATTGTGGAGCATGAGTTACACTCCGCTTAAGGCCGGGCAGCTTATAGCGCAAAACAGGGCTCCCGCAAGCCTAAGGACGTTTGTTTTTGACGAGGGGAACATCGGCAACACGCACTACGTCGCCATTCCCTTTAACTCGCCTAACAAGGATGCGGCCTTTGTCTTAATTCACCACCTGATTAGCGTGGCCATGCAGGCAGCTAAGCTGGATGTGGGCAATTGGGGCGATCTCCCGGTGTTAGACCTGACACGTCTCAGCGAGACAGAACGTGCTACTATTGCCGGAACGAATATAGGCCAGGGCGTGTTGCCTATGTCCGAGCTCTTGACAAAACGTTTGCCGGAAATCCACGCGCGTAAAGTGGCCATAATCGAGGAGCTTTGGCGCGAAGAAGTTCTGCAGCGATAAGTGAAAGCCGCAAGCAAGCCGTATCTCTTGGCCGCGCCTTTAGTCCTCTTCCTGACCCTGACTTTTGGTCTAAGCTTTGGGTATGAGATTAGTGGGCTAACACTGCGGCACTTCTTAGCGGTGCTTTGGAACCGAGACTTTGTCGTGTCGCTAGTGGCGACCTTAAGCGTGGCAGCCGTTGCCACGCTTGTCTCTAATGTAGGAGGGGCGGCCCTAGCCTTTGCCATGCTTAAAGCGCGTGTGGGCGGGGAATGGGTGCGGCACATCCTGCAGTTGCCGGTGATTATGCCCCACTTGGTGGTCACGGTGGTTGTCTTTCACATCTTTGCACAGACCGGAGTGCTGGCTCGATTAACATGGTGGTTAGGGTTTATCGACGACCCTAATCAGTTTCCCTTGATGGTCTTTGACCACTTTGCCATAGGCATTATGCTGGTCTATCTATACAAGCAAATTCCGTTTGTGGCCATGGTTTGCTTTGATTCGCTGAGGGGCATCAGCCATAGATTTGGGGATGTGGGCGAGAATTTAGGCGCCACTCCCTGGCAAGTGGCTACACGGGTTTACTTGCCGCTACTTAAGCCTACGCTAATGGCCACTGCGCTGATTACCTTTGCTTTTGCCTTTGGTGCTTTTGAAGTGCCGTTTTTACTGGGGACCCCATTATGGCGGACTTTGCCTGTAGAAGCATATCTACTTCATATAAACATTGACCCTGATGCGCAAGCGCGCTCTATGGCCATTAATGTCATAATCTCGGCAATCTCGCTCGGGCTGGCCCTAGTTTACAGCAGTGCTCTGCGTGTGGTTTCGCATGTGCGGCACAGTGATGGAGAGCGCCCATGAAGTGGGGACGCGCTGTAGGGCATTTTGTAATGTGGACTGCTGCCGTGGCCTGTGTTTCTCCACTCTTGTCCCTGATTGTGCTGGCGTTTAGCGCACAGTGGCCCTTCCCGCATTTGGTGCCCTCGCTGTTTACTGCGGACCACCTTGCTAAGCTGCTGTTAAGCCCCCGCTTGGGTGAGGCTGTAACGACTAGCCTCGAACTGGCCTTGCTGACGACCGTGGCAACGCTTCTGTTGGTTTTCCCTGCCGCTAAGGCCGCCGGGCTGTACAGCTTTCGCGGCAGGGAGGCGCTTAAGCTCCTTGCGCTAATGCCGGTAATGGTGCCGGCCGCTACTGTGACCATGGGCCTTCATTACTTTATGATTAGAGTCGGCCTAGCGGGAACGATGCTAGGCGTAGTCATTGTCCACACGGTTTTTGCGGTGCCGTACGCCTTTAGAATCCTCATGTATGTGTTTGAGATCATGGGGGAGCAGCATGAGGAGCAGGCGGCAATGTTAGGGGCAGGACCTCTGATGGTGTTCTCTGCTGTTACCCTGCCGTTGGTGATGCCCGGGATGGTGGCGGCGGCGACCATGAGCTTTGTAATCTCTTTTTCGCAATACATCACTACCTTTATCATTGGTGGCGGACGCCTGCTTACAGTCCCGCTTCTCTTAGTGCCTCATGTGCAGGGAGGCGAACTACATGTGGCCTCTGTTTATAGCCTGGTTTTTATCTTTACTGCTCTAGCGGCGTTGGTCTTACTGCGGGCTGTAGTGCGCCACTACTATCGTGAAACATACTTCTTGAACCCGTGACAAAAGGAGCGCATTATGGCTAGGATTACTCTGGTGGGCGTAGCAAAGGCTTTCAACGATAAGCAGATCCTCGACAGGCTGGATTTAGACATAGAGAACGGCGAGCTGCTAGCCTTACTGGGGCCCTCGGGCAGCGGCAAGACTACCTTGCTCAAGCTAATTGCCGGTCTCGATACTCCTAGCGCGGGACGGATTAAGTTTGACGGCAGCGACGTTACTCTGGTGTCTACACGCCACCGGCAGGCGATAATCGTGTTTCAAGACCATTGTCTTTTTCCTCACCTGACCGTGAAAGAAAACATCGCTTTTGGTCTGCGTGCACGGAACGAACCCCGCGCCACTATTGACCGCAAGGTAGGCGAAATCCTCGAAGTAGTACAACTGCCGGGCCGCCAAAATAGCTTGCCGCACGCACTCTCGGGGGGCGAAAAACAGCGCATCGCGTTGGCGCGTGCCTGTGTGCTTAAGCCGCGGGTGCTGCTCCTAGACGAGCCCTTTTCGAACCTTGATGTCAATCTCAGACTGTCGATGCGCGAGTTCGTGGTGTCATTGCAGCGCGTGCTAAAACTCACATGTGTTCTGGTCACGCATGACAAGGAAGAGGCTTTTGTCATGGCGGAGCGAGTGGCAGTGCTACTTGACGGTAGACTCGAGCAGGTGGACACGCCAGAGAACTTGTATGACAGGCCTAAGAACAAGAAGGTAGCCGAGTTTCTGGGAGAAGCTAATTTTTTCCCCGGCGTCGTGGCAGACGGAGTATTTACTTGCGCTCTCGGCAGCTTTGCGACGCCTTGGCAGGATACAAGGCAAGCGGTGGGTATGGTGCGCTACGACAATGTGCAGCTGGGACGCCACACCGGAAATACGCTGGGCAAAATTAAGGACAAGGTATTTGCGGGGAGGTACACTTTCTACAAAGTGGCGCTGGCGGCGGGAGGAGAACTAATGGCTTCCTGTAAGGAGAGCTTCACCCTCGGGGATGCCGTATACGTGAGCTGTGCTGATCACGCCATGCAGGTGTATTCGACGCCTTGACGATTGGTGCGCCGGGTGCTAGAATGGGTCAAAGCAATGAAGGGGCCAAACCAGCGCGTAATGCAGAGAGTTAGCGGTTGGTGCAAGCTAACAGAGTGCCTGGCTCCCACCCCGGAGCTGGCGGCGATGAGCCGCGCCGGACCCACCGTTATCGGGTCTTAAGTGGGTTGTGCCGTGGGCACAGTCAAACAGGGTGGTACCGCGAGATTAGCTCGTCCCTTAGGGGGCGAGTTTTTGCTTTCTCGAAATATTAATAAGGAGTGACCGGTATGTCGGAACAACGCAAACTCACCGCCCAGAGCGAGGACTTTTCCGCATGGTATCTAGAAGCGATCCAGAAGGCGGAGCTTATGGATTACGCGCCGGTGCGCGGCTGCATTATCTTTCGCCCCGAAGGGTACGAGCTGTGGGAGCGCATCCAAGCGGGGCTCGATGCGCGCTTTAAGGCCACAGGACACCGGAACGCCTACTTCCCCATGCTTATCCCGGAGAGCTTTATGCAAAAGGAAAAAGAGCATATCGAGGGCTTTAATCCCGAGCTGCCGTGGGTCACAGAAGCCGGCGGCGAGAAGCTCGAAGAACGCCTAGCCTTGCGACCGACGTCCGAAACGATTATCGGGCACATGTACAGCAAATGGATTCAAAGCTACCGCGATTTGCCGGTACTGCTTAACCAGTGGGCCAATGTTTTCCGCTGGGAAAAGCGGACCTTGCCGTTTTTGCGCACATCAGAGTTCTTATGGCAGGAAGGCCACACTGCCCATGCCGACGAAGCCGAGGCACGCGAAGAAACCATGCGTATGCTCGACATCTATGCCGAGTTTGCCGCCGAGGAAATGGCCGTGCCTATGGTCAAGGGACAAAAAACACCGTCCGAGCGTTTCGCCGGGGCGGTAGATACGTACTCTATAGAAGGCATGATGAAGGACGGCAAAGCCCTGCAAGCGGGGACTTCGCACTACTTGGGGCAAAACTTCGCGCAAGGTTTTGACATTAAATTCCTTGACCGCGACAACCAGCAAAAGTTCGTGCACACCACCTCATGGGGGGTATCGACGCGTTTGATTGGGGCGTTGGTGATGGTGCACGGTGACGATAAGGGCGTAGCTGTGCCACCCAAGCTCGCACCCACACAAGTCGTTATGATTCCTATCGGGCCGCCGAAACTGCGGGAACGAGTGATGGAGAAGTTTGACGGCGTGTTTGCCGCGCTAAAGCAGGCCGGTGTGCGCGTGAAAAGCGACGTCAGCGACGCAACTCCCGGGTTTAAGTTTAACGATTGGGAAATGCGCGGCGTGCCGCTGCGCCTTGAGCTCGGCCCGCGCGATGTAGACAGCAACCAGTGTGTCTTGGTGCGGCGGGATACGGGGGAGAAGACGACGGCAAGCCTAGACAACATCGTGGCGCGCGTCAAGATGCTGCTGGATGAGATTCAGCTTAATATGTACCAACGGGCGTTGTCCTTCCGTTTGTCGCACAGCCACACGCATATTAACTCTCTCACCGAGCTTAAAGAGCATATCGCCGCCAAAGACGCGGCAGGGGAGATTGCGGGCTGGGTGCTCGCCGGGTGGTGCGGCGATGAGGCTTGTGAGGCCAAAGTAAAGGAAGAAGTGAAATTCACGTCGCGCAATATTCCTTTTGACCCGCCTGCAGAGAAGTCCCACTGCGTGACCTGCGGGCAGGCGGCGGCGTTTACGTTGTGGTTGGCAAGGGCGTATTAGCTGTGAGCGAGGGAGAGGCTTCCCGCTGTCCGCTTTCCGCGACTAGGGGTTAGGCGTTGAAGCGCGCACAGAATTTGAGCAACAGTACGCTGAGTAGTATGCCCCCTGCGAAGACAGCCGCGTCGAGAACGAGCATCCAACCGAGGGAGAAATCAGGCCAGATAAGCAGGGCAGAGCCGAGCAAAAAGCCTACAATAGAGTAGTAGGCCAGCCCGTGATAGCGGGAAAAGAATTTTTCTACGACGCGAACCAAGAGGAGTGCGCCCAACCCAAAGCCAAGCGCGGCGGGGATGAGCACGGGAGCGTAGGCGGTGGCAATAGCGCGCAGGAGATCATCATAGGCTCCGATGTGGATAAGTACAAAAGAGGAACTAATCCCCGGGATAATTGAACCTATGGCATAGATGAGGCCAAAGTAAGCGTAGTGCAAAGAGGTAAAATTGCCGTCCGTGACTTTCGGCCAAGCCAATAGCTCTGCCCCTTGGTACATGATGACTAGCGCGAGTAAGGAAGCCAGCAGGTAGCGCAGGCGAAACCCAGTGCTGTTGGCCTCACGGAGGAGGGCAGGTAAGCTGCCTGCTACCAAGCCGAGAAAAAGCAGCTTGACTTGGCTTGGCGCTACGAGCATCAGCCATTCCATAACCCGGCTAAAGGCGAGCACGCCCACAAGCCCCCCGCAGGCCAAGGGCAAGAGAAATAACGCGCTTTGCCGAAAATTGCGCGCGAGCGAGCTAAGCGCACGGATAATGGGCTCATAAATACCCATGGCTGCCGCCAGCGCTCCGCCGCTTAGCCCGGGCGTTATACCGGCGATGCCAATTACTAACCCCAAGATGATGTCACGTACAACGCGCATGCCGTCCCCTCGCCTCGCTGTTATCTCTTAAGTCTATTCGCCTAAGGGTTATCCGAGTCCTGCGGGCCAGAGTGACCGGATGGTCAGCCACACACCTGCGATAATCAGCCCTCCCCCAATGAGCATGGCGGCGGTTACGCTGGCCGTTCTAGTATATCGAACGGCAACCTAATAGGCTACCCCTACTGACGGGGACCTGGCAGCAACACTGAAGCGCTTGACAGTAACTGACAATAACTATAAACTATGCGTATTAGACATGCTAGTTCGAATTTTTGCTCTGAGATTAGAGAGGTGCACTTGATGGATGAAAGACTAGGGGATGTTCTAACCATCGCAGAGTTGGCCGTCTACCTGAAAATACCGAAGTCGACGCTTTATAAACTCGTTCGGGAAGGCAAGATCCCCTCCCAGAAGGTTGGCCGACACTGGCGTTTTCGGAAAGCTGCCATCGACCACTGGCTCGAAAACCTGCCTACCGTGACTAAAGCAGCGCAGGCAGAAACGCGGGTGAGCGGTTCCGATTTAGGAGGAGAGCGCTAATGGCGGCGCCGCTGGCCGATATTGTCGTGCA
>QLUB01000169.1 GCA_018725205.1 candidate division NPL-UPA2 bacterium | reverse complement strand
GGTTCTACCTCACTTGTCTAGCTCACATACTGTTGCCACGTCAGGGAGCGCTGCTAAATCAGCCATGGCCTCCGCCGTCGCCATTCCCTTAGGAAATTTCAGCTCCAAGCGGACTCGAATGTAACCTTCAACAACGTCTGCCCGATCGATGGTGATGTTGCGCACACTGATATTCTTCCCGCCTAGTGAGGCACCGATGCGCCCTAGCTGTCCAGGCTGATCTTGCGTGACAACAGCCATCTTCACATAACTAGAAGGATTAATTAACCTGCGCTCAAGATGAAAGAACATACCCAGTGTCAAGTAAACCAAAATGGTAGTTACAATCGCGCTAAGATAGAAGCCCGCACCGCTCGCTAACCCAATGCCTGCGACAACCCAAAGCGATGCAGCGGTCGTTAGTCCCCGGATACTAGTTCCTTCGCGCATAATTGTACCGGCACCGAGAAAGCCAATGCCTGATACCACTTGCGCTGCCAAGCGCGCGGGGTCATAGGGCTGACCGAACTCCTGAAAACCGTACGCCGAGAGCAGCATAATCAAAGCTGACCCTAGGGCCACAAGCACATGCGTGCGAAACCCTGCCGGGCGATTAAGTCCCTCTCGCTGCAGCCCAATAGCTCCCCCAAGGACACAGGCTAACGTCAGTCGGGATAACATAGTCAACTCCGATAACGACACTGGCAACGCCTCCTCCTAGCCATAAGTGCGCGGAAAATGTGCCAATACATCCGTAGACGTGAGGCAAGTCCGCGCCAGACACCTAATTTCTCCTCTTTCATGACCTGTGTTACGTCTCTAAGCTCCACAGTGCGCACCGCTATCTGCGAATCACGCAGGTAGCGGGTTAGGGCAATCTCCACACCCCACCCGGTATTGGCGAAATCTGGTGCACTCCTTAGGACTTCACGCGCAATGGCACGCTGCCCCGAAAGAAAGGGAGCGATTCTTTGGGCTAGGTCAGTCATCAAGCGGCCACTGCCGAAGACTCCTAGCGTAGACGCCACTTCACCACTTAGGACTGGTGTAAGGAGCGCCTCAACGTGAGCGGTAGTTAACCCCACTAAGTCCGCATCAAGAAACAAGACAACATCCGCATCGCTGTCAAGAAATCCGGCTAGCATTGCCCCGCCCTTGCCGCGATTAGGGGACAGCACCACTACCCTTGCACCTGCGCCGTTCGCCCTAGAGGCAGTATCATCTGTAGAGCCATCACTTACCACCACTACCTCGTCTACCAGTGAGCAATCTATGGCAGCCCTCACTACCGCGCCTACCGTCCGTTCCTCGTTATACGCTGGAATAATGACCGCAGCTCTAATCGGTGCCGCCCCCTCTACTTGGTCATTGACGCTGCCAAAACTCGTACTTCCGCAGTCAGCCGTGTCGCCGCATCGCACAAAGGAATTAACTCGATTGCCTCGCCGCCACGAAATAGCACAGCTCCACTTGGCGCAAGGGCAATTCCGACAGCAGAGTCGCGTGCCTCGCCCGGCCCATTTACGGAACAGCCCATCACGGCAATTTTCAAGGGCAGGTGGCTGAATTCCTCTAGGTTCTTCTCTACATTCTCAGCAATGCCAATCAGCTCACTTGAGGTGCGTGCGCAAGTTGGGCATGACACAACGCGCAGCAACTTTTGCCCAAGGTCTAAGCTTGCGAGAATTTCTTTAGCTACACGCACTTCTTCCACGGGATCAGCAGTAAGTGACACACGAATGGTATCCCCAATACCCCTAGCCAGCAGAACGCCAATGCCCACCGCTGAGCGCACTGCGCCATAGAGCAAGGTTCCGGCCTCAGTTACGCCTATGTGCAGAGGACAGTCTGATTGCGCACCAAAAAGGATATTGGCCCGAATCGTAGCAAGTACATCTGAGGACTTTAGCGAAAAGATTAGATTGTCAAAGCCCGTATTTTTTATTTCTTGCTGATAAAGCAACGCGGCCTCGACCATGGCCTCAGGCGTAGCTCCGCCGAAGCGTAACAGGACATCTTGTGGCAGCGAACCAGAGTTGACACCCACGCGCACTGCCGTTTTATGCTTGGCTGCGGCTGCGATTACCGCATGTACTTGTTTGCGTCCCCCGATGTTTCCAGGGTTTATACGCACTTCGGCTGCCCCGCGCTCGATCGCTCCTACGGCCAGTCGATAGTCGTAGTGAATGTCGGCGACGAGGGGAACAATCGTGCCCGCGACAAGCGCGGCAAAAGCAGACAGCGCCGCTTCGTCTGGCACTGCGACGCGCACGATTTGACACCCGGCCCCCTGCAAGCGGGCAATCTGCTCTTTAGTAGCACTGAGGTCAGTTGTCTCTGTATTGGTCATGCTCTGAATCGCGATGGGGTGATGCCCGCCTACTGCTACGCTGCCGACTTGAACTATGCGAGTCTCTCTGCGCATGTGTCTAAACCTAAAAGATATTCAACCGGCGTAGGTCGCCAAATGTCACTAGCACAATCAGTACCATAAGCAGCACGAAGCCGATGAGGTGGATCATGTTCTCTTTCTCTGGGTCGACAGGTCTGCCGCGCAGACGTTCCAGAGCTAGGAACACTAACTTACTCCCGTCTAAGGCCGGAATGGGTAGGAGATTAAACAGCCCTAACTGGATACTGATGATAGCCGCAAATGATAACAGATTGGCTATGCCGGTCCGCGCCACTTCACCGACCATGACGACCATGCCAATGGGGCCCGCTCCTTCTGCGGGTAACCTACCGGTTAGCATCCGACCAATGACTGACAGTATTTGTGCTGTCAGTCCTGCCATCTCTCGTACACCTAAGAAGAGAGCCGTAAAAGGA
>QLUB01000168.1 GCA_018725205.1 candidate division NPL-UPA2 bacterium | reverse complement strand
TGCGTGAGCAGGTAGAACCAGAAGTCATAACAATTCCAGGCTTTCGGCCTGGGACGTTAATTAATGTTAAGATTAGGTATGTTGACCTGACCACAGCTATCCTGGAAACGAATATCAGTAACCCACTTATTGCGCTTGCTTATCAGCAGGCGCGTGAAGGTAAGTCACGGCAGGAGATTGAGGACGAAATCAATCGCCAGTCAGATACACCTGCTGCGGATGCAGAACGTGTTTTGGCGTCGCTCAGTACGTTGGCATGCCAAGCATTGGTGGAGCCGACATATGAGCAGTTGACGGCTATCTCGCCACTCAACGCGGAGCAGCTTGCTGCTATCTATCTTTACATGCTGTACGGTGAGCGAGGCGATGGATTGCCTTCCTTTCGTGACAAGTCAGGGGTTCGAGAGGCTGATAAGTGTGGCGACCTTTTATCAGAGGAGACCGTCTGAGTTTTTAAAATTAGATGGCCTACGTGCTTTTTTAATCGATGAAGCAGCAGCACACTTTACGCTGGAACGGCAGCGGTTGGAGGTGAAGGCATATGGCGGTGAATCTGGGGACTATTTACGCTGAACTTGGTTTGCGTATGGATGAATTTAACCGAGGCGCAAGCCAAGCTACCACTAGAATTAACGCACTTGAGCAGCGAATGCGAGCGACAGAAGAAGCGTCAAACATGCTCGCCACCGGTGTGCTTGCCGTCGGTGCCGCAATGGGTGTAGTCGGCGGTTATGCTATTGTGCTTGCTGCGCAGATGGAGCAGTCTGAAATTGCCTTTGGGACGTTGCTTGGGAGTGGTGAAAAAGCGAAGGCATTTTTACGTGATTTGGCGGGCTTTGCGGCGAAGACACCGTTTGAGATGCCTGGACTGATGCGTGGTAGTCGGATGTTGTTGGCATTTGGATTTCAGGCGAAGGAAATCATCCCGATGATGACGGCGGTCGGTGATAGTGTGGCTGCGCTCGGCGGTGGTGAATTTGAGATTCAGCGAGTTGTACGCGCACTGGGCCAGATGCGAGCTAAGGGTAGGGTTTCTGCGGAAGAAATGATGCAGTTGGCTGAGCTGGGCATACCGGTATGGGAAATACTAGCAAAAGAAATTGGTGTGAGCATACCTGAGGCAATGAAACTGGCGGAACAGGGCGCGATTGATGGGATGACGGGAGTAAATGCTCTTCTTGCGGGGATGGGCGGAAGATTTGAGGGGGCAATGGAGGCACAATCGAAAACCCTAATCGGCATGTGGTCTACGATTCGGGACAATGTTAACCTTGCAGCGATTTCGATGGGTGTCACAATAAAAGAGGCCCTAAATATCAACGAACACGCACAGCAAGCTATTATAGCTTTAGAGCAAGTTCGGATTACCATGGATGCGTTTGAGAAGGTGGCTACCGAACGTGGGCTACGTGCGGCGATTGTAGAACTATTTGGGCCGCAGACCACGATAGCTGTTTTGAGCGTTGCAGGCGCGATTATAGGCGGGCTAGTTCCAGCGATAGGTGTGGCAACAAAGGCACTGTGGTTGAAATTTGCCGCGTTGGCAGCTTTAAAGCCTTGGATGTTGGCTGGAGCCGTTGCAGGGACTTTGCTTGCTACTAGGATGATTATACAAGCCGAGGCCACACGCGGGAGTACAAAGTCGCTGCAAGACCATATCGCAGAGTTGCGTAGGCAGGCAGGGGCGACTGCACAAGTTGGGGCACAGACTGATATATTTCGTACTAGCTTGCAGCGTGTAGGAACGCAAGCAAAGCAAACTGGGAAAAGTGTTGCAGACGCAGCCACGTTGGCACAAGAACGTATTCGCGCAGCGGCGACATTGGCGCAAGAACGTATTCGTGCTGCCACGAGCCGCGTTGACCGATTATATGACGCACTATTTCAGGCGTTGCGCCGGAAGTATGAAAAAGACCGTGACGCAGCGATGCGCACGATTGACCAGCAGTTTGAGGCTAGACGTGCTGCCATAGAAAAGCAGCTTGATTTACTTGATGAAACAGGACGGCGGGAAGATTTCCATGCTGACCGTGCGGAGAAAGTAACGGAACTTGCTATGCTGAGGCGCGAAGCTGGGTATGAAGTTGATGCCCGCAGACGTGCTGCGATCATGAATCAGATCACGGAGATTGAAAAAGAACTTGCTGATGGGCAGTTACGGTTTGACCGTGACACAAGGCGGCGCGGACTGCAGGAACAACTGACTACTCTACGTACAGAAGAAGATACTGCCAAGACTTCAGCTATGACGCTTTGGGAGGGGAGGTTATCTGAAGCTGTGCTTGGCGCGAAGGCGGAACAGTTGATAATCCGTGGGAATCAAGCGGAAATTTTGACACTACTTAGGACGTTTGGCGACGGTTGGCGTGATATTGGTGTTACCTTTGGCCAGCGGCTTATCGAAGGTATGGGGCCGTATGCGACGGAACTAAGCCGGATGGTTCAAGCTGCGCTAGCGGATGTTCGTGCAGCAGCGGATGGAACGATAGCAAAGCTACGCAAGGTAGCCGCTGCTGTACCAGCTCCAGCAGTTGGTGTTGCGGGAGTGGGCGCGGTTGGTGTACGGCAAGAACCAGAGGTTCGCCGGAGGGTAGCTGGTGTAGGTGACTTGCGCCGTGCGGAGAAAGAGTTGTTACCCACTCCTGCAGCTGTACCTGCTCATCGACGGCTGCTCGTTTCGCCACCGATGAAACCAGTGACACCACTGCAGAAGCTTTTAGCGGAACTGGACCAGGAGAGGGAAAAAATACCTGATGTACTTAGTCCACCGTATAGACCTTTCCACCCTGCGGTGACGTTAGGTAGGGCGTTTGGGAGAATAGG
>QLUB01000167.1 GCA_018725205.1 candidate division NPL-UPA2 bacterium | reverse complement strand
GCATGCCACGGGTTAAGGCGGAGGGCACGATTTAGCGTCACCACAACTTCCTCCGCCTGCCCGGCGACAGCGAGGGCGGGGAGGCGCGCGAGCTCCAGCTCGGCTAAATACAGGGCGCCGGAGAGCACGGTTAGCACCAACAGCACTGATGCTAGGGCATAGTAAGACGCCTTGTAGTAAGACGCCTTAGGGAGCGGAGCCTCCCGCTCGCGACGCGGCAAAGCCCCAAAAGCCGCCAAGAGCAACGCGTACATGGCGGGGAAAGCCAACAGCGCCTCCCCCAAGGAGTGAAAGAGCATGGCCACGGCCATAATGCCCACAGCCACAATGCTTCCCTCGGCACGATGACGCCAGGCTTGGCGCAAGTTAAGCAGCACAAAGGCGATGTAAATCAACAACCCTGCCCCGCCCGTCTCCAGAACGATGTCTAGCGGGTCTGCGTGGGCGCGGGCTGTGCCATAATGGAAACTCTGGAAGCTGTGGTACACAGCATTCCACGCCCCGCCGCCAAAGCCTAGCCAAGGAGAGGTGCGCAGGGCCCGCAACCCATCGCCAATAAAGACGAAGCGACCGTCGTCAAGTATACCTCTAAGCGTAATCCGCGCAAAGTAGCCCGTCATTTCCTCCGGCAAGACCGCAGTTGTACCAAGCACTGCCAGCGCTATCCCGCCTAAAAGCACCACTGCGAGCGTAGCCGCGCCTACGCTGCGGTAGTGCCGCGCTACAAAGCGCGCCTCCGCAAAGGCTATGCACCCCGCGATAAGCGGCAGCGCCAGCAAGGCCGGCAACCCCGGCGCGGTGACATAAAGGTAAGTAACCAAAAGGCCCGGGGCCAGCATAAACACGCTGAAAGACGCCAGTGCAAAGATGCGTTTAATGTAAATGGCGGTTAAAATTGCCACACCCACCGCTAGGGCAAAATATCCGCCCCGCGAAAGCGTCAGCAGAAAGGCAGGTAGTGTCACCGCTCCCGCAGCGGCCCAAAGGGCCCGCCGCCACGGGCAGTCCTCGCGAAAGCCCATGGCTAGGCTAACCAGAGTACACACCATAAACCAACTTGCGGTGGCGTTAGCATATTCGAAACCGACAGAAATTCGCGTCCCGGGTGGTTGATGCGGCAATTCGTACGCACCCACATAGGCAGCAAGTCCAATCATCGCCAACACTGCTCCGCCGGCAACCACCGCTAATAGGAGATCTTTGCGCTCGCGCTCCCCAAATCTTAGGTCGGACACCAGCCAGTAAAGCGCAAAGAGACCTGCCCAGAGCACCAGTCCCCGCAGGGCACCGTTCATGGATGCGGGGCGAAAAATGCCGACCGCGTACAAGCCCACTAAGAGTGCTCCCATCGTATGCGTCAGAGACCACGTGACTGCACCGGCACTGGGCCTAAGTAGCAGCCAGACAGCAGCCAATCCTAGGCACGCGAAGCCAAAGAGCAGCTTGTCGTTAGGCCAATAGAGCCCTTGGTTAAAGGGAGCCATGACCAGCAGCGCAAAAACCGCATAGCGTAACGCATCGCGCGCGGTCGGCAGCCGCCCAAAGCGCGAAGCAAAAGGGACGGAGCCTTTTGCTTCTTTTGCTTTAAGGTGCTTCGTTTTAGGGTGCTTCGTTTTCCCCATGGTTCCCCCACCTCCTTGGAGAAGCAAAAGGGACGGAGCCTTTTGCTTCACATGTCGGTTTAATCGCAACTAGTTCTCGCCCACCCCAGCCAGTCTCAGCCTATACCGATTGTTCTCGAGCACAGTGGTAAGCACTTGCCCGCGGCGTGTGTCGATGAGGACGGTCACGCGAACAACGAAAATCCTCGGTCGTGCGCTGAAGCCTTCGTCAGGCAGGTGGACATTGAGTTCCCATGTCTCGAACTCTCCCCGGCGGTCAACTCGCGCCATGGAAAGCACACGCTGCCCAGACTCGCCTACAAACCTGAGCCTAAGGAATGACCTAAGGAGGTAGGCCTTCTCCGACTCGGCAAAAGCAGAGCCAGATATCAGCCTCTCGCCCATGGGCGGTAAGGTGCGAAAGACCTGCATTATGCCCCAATTGCTCTCATGCTCGCCCCTAAACTCTGCCACTACCTCTCTCGATGCCGTCGCAGATTCGCCGTGTGGCACCGATAGCAGGGAAATTACAACTAAGGCCATGACCATGCTTAGGATCAATTTCTTCATTAGTCCCACCCCCTTTTTCCACTGTGCTTGACCGTGAGTCCCTTCTTCTCCACGGTATCGACCTTCTCCTGCATAAAGCAAAAGGGACGGAGCCTTTTGCTTCACAAAAGGCTCCGCAGGAACTCCTAGGGATTGCAGCGAATACCCTATGTGCACCAAGTAGAATGATTAGGCGCACGCAGACGCCAAAAGCGCGAAGCAAGGGGGATTTTTGTTGTGCCAATAAACCCACAAATCTTGCGCGAATACGATATCCGCGGCAACGCCGAACGGGACTTTGCCGAACCTGCCCTCCGCCAACTCGTTCATGCCATAATTACATACTTTGAGTCCCACGGTAGGACGGAGATGATCGTCGCCCACGACTGCCGCCTGAGTTCCCCGCGCATCGTCGCTACCATGCTTGACGTGGCGCGCGAGCGCGGCATGCGCGTCGTCAACATCGGCATGGTCACTACGCCGGCCTTCTACTATGCTGCCAAGCACCTCGGTGTGGATGCGGGACTGATCGTAACCGCCAGCCACAACCCCCCGCCCGACAACGGCATGAAAGTGCTGCTGGGTCCGTCGACGATTTATGGTGAGGCTATTAGGAAGATTGGGCGCATCGCGGGGGAGAGCCCCGAGGAGGCTTTCCGCTTTCCGCTTTCCGCTGAATCCCCG
>QLUB01000166.1 GCA_018725205.1 candidate division NPL-UPA2 bacterium | reverse complement strand
GCACACGCGGATAGAGGCGACCACACTGCGAGCGGCTATGTGGGCGGTGCATGTCACTGACCCGACCCAGCCGGCTACGCTGACACTGCGCTGGACACCACCGCGCACCATCGCCGGCGCAACCCTAAGGGTACACATACAACTACTTGATAACCCTCGCGTCATGGTCCCCCTGCTCGAACCCACGGCCGACATTGTGCCGCTCCTACAAGTATACTCTGCGGGCATGGAGATCCGACCTGATGCCCCCATGCTTCGCGCGGCGGCCTCCGCTGAAAGCATGGTCCATCTGCCTGCCCTATCAGCGGGTGAGTTGCTCTTTGTGGTCACGATCCCGCCCCGCCTCTTATCCCGCGCGGTCACGATTACCGGGCTAGAAGTGATGGTATGGTAACCCGGCGCACTGACCATGCATGGCTAGTTTATCGGTCCCTGCTGGGCGTCCTGCTACTGGGGCTATCCCTGCGACTGGTCATAGATCTGCCCTGGTTGCTGCCACCCCTGCTGCTGCTGGCACTGCTCTTGCTCTTGCGCCGCTGGGGTGACGCACTGCGTCTAGGCGCACTGGTGACACTGCCGGTGCTGGCAGTGGCAGTTGCCCAGATCGCCCTAACCGCCGCGCTATCGGCGGTCTCCGGTCGTGGTGCATCACTCCCCCTAACGCACGATCTGTTGGTCGTACTACCAGCGGTGATGCTATCCTACGCCACTCCTGGTGGTGAGCCCTGGCAGTGGATAGGACGCGCCGCTGCCCTGCTTGGCATACTGGCTTTTGCGCGGCTCCTACCTGCTATGGCGTGGCTCTCTCCCCGGAGTAAACTGCAGCAAGATGATGATCCTGCCCTCGGCACCGCCCGCTGGGCTACGTGGCGCGATCTGCGCGGTCTAGCACAAGCCGGCTGGCCGCGCAAGGGCGAGACGGGCATAGTTGCAGGCAAGCTGGGCGGCAAGGTCGTGCGCTTAACACCTGCGCCGCCGCGCCTGCTCAACTCCCACGTCCTGTGCATCGGTGCATCAGGCGCAGGCAAAAGTACAGGCTATGTCCTACCTGCCATCTACAGCGCGGCCATGGCGGGAGAGAGCCTTGTCTTGACCGATCCCAAAGGTGAGCTACTGCAGTCGACGGCGGCGTGGCTGACAGCGCAAGGGTACGCGATCCGTATCTTTGCACCCGGGCAACTTATCGGCCACGCGTGGAATCCGCTAACCGAAGCGGTCAGCGAAGCTGAGATCGACCTGCTCTGCGCCGCACTAATGGAAAACGCCATCGCGGGCGGGCAAGACAAGTCCACTTTTTTTGCGGCCGCCGAGCGATACCTCCTTAAGATGCTGATCTACGCTGTCCGCGCACACCCTGACTTAATAGATGAGCAGCGCACCCTACCCGTACTGACCAAAATTCTAGGCTCGTTCTCGCAGGCGCAGCTCGAAGCTTTTGTCGCTGCGTCGACGTCGCCCGAAGCTATGGAGACCCTCGGTGTGTATAAGGCTCATGCTGGTCAGCATAGCCCCGCTTTAGGGTTAGCGGCCAAGCTCTCACCACTTAAAGCCGCAGCGGCAAACCTCGGGCACCACGAGATAGACATGACGCAGATCAAGACCCAAAAAACTGCGCTTTTTTGCGTCTTGCCAGTGGGCAATTTGACCTTTGCCCCCGTCCTTGCCGCGTTTTATTGCTTTCTCTTTCGGCGCTTAACCGCAGCGGGAGGATCCCAGCGTGTGCGGTTTGTGCTTGACGAGTTTGCCAACCTCGGCAAGATCCCCGGCTTTTCCGAGCAGTTAGCTGTCGGCCGTGGCTTAGGTGTCGACGTCTCGATCATCCTGCAAGCCTTGCCGCAGCTTGAGGAGCTTTACACCCGTCCCGTAGCGGCTACGATCCAAAGTAACTGCGCCGTCCATCTACTCTTAGGTACCGGCGACCCAGAGACTAGCCGTGTTTTTTCGGCGGCACTGGGTAGTACGGCTGTCCGTCAGCATCGTGACCGACATGTCAGGGAGGCTCCGCTGCTTGCGCGGCGGGAGCGCGACACGATCACCATCAAGCGCGATCTACTGACCCCTGATGAGGTGCGGCGGCTAACCGGGCAGGTCTTGATAGTAACTGCCCCCGTCTGCATCCTTGCCGACAAGCTCGATTTTTTGCGCGATCCGCTATATAAGATTATGAGTGCTACCGTATATACTCCCCCTGTGCGCCGAGAGATCGACACCCCGCCGGTAACTCCCCCTAGCGGGCCAACCCCTGTTAAGCCGTGGAGTAAGCGGGCATGACCAGAGCAAAGGAAAGTGCCAACCGACATAATGTCGTTTGGCACAAATGGCTACAAAAATCAAAAGGAAATAATTTCCTCTTGCTCAAAAACTGGCAAAGTGCGGCGGCAGACGATGCCAAAGGACATTTTGTCCCTTGGCTCAAAAAGATTAGAAGATGCGGCCGCCGTTCAAATCATCAAAATGATGATTTGAAAACCACTGCTGAGGTGGCCACATCAAAAATCTCACCATTTTGGTGAAATAAAATCAGCATCTGATGTAGCCGCTGTTAGGGTGGCGACAGAAAATCAAACGAAATTATTTCGTTTGATATGAAAAAACTGGCTCGGCACAAAAATCAACGGACAAAATGTCCGTTGATCCAGAGCAGGCGATCGCTGACCAAAAACCCAAAGAGACATAATGTCCGTTGATCAAATCACCATTTTGGTGATTTGATCAACCCGCTGCTGACGTGGCTGGCCTCAAAAATCTCACCATTTTGAAAATCAAAGGACATAATGTCCCTTGATTGGCACAAATGGCAACAAAAATCAAGACGAAATAATTTCCTCTTGCTCAAAAAAACTGGCAAAGTGCGGCGGGAGACGATGCCAACGGAAATAATATCCGCTCAAAAATCTCATCATTTTGATGAGATAAAA
>QLUB01000165.1 GCA_018725205.1 candidate division NPL-UPA2 bacterium | reverse complement strand
GGGCGGCCGCACGTTAGTGCCTTTCCGCGCTATCTTTGAAGCGCTAGGGGCGACTGTAGCGTGGAGCGACGCCACGCGAACCGCCACCGGCACACGCGGCACCACCACCGTCGCGCTAACAATCGGAAACAACAACGCGACCGTCAACGGCGTCGCCACGCGGCTTGACGTAGCTCCAATTGTACAGGGCGGACGGACGCTAGTGCCACTGCGCTTTGTCTCCGAGAACCTAGGTGCCACCGTGCAGTGGGTTCCCCGCCACAACATCGTTGTAGTGCGCGGACCTGCTCCCGCCGGCAGGTTTAAGATCGGTGTTATGACCGGTACCGCCGTACAGAACGAAGAAGAACTTCGCGCCGCAGAAAACATGGTGCGCAAGTACGGACGCGACAGGATTGTTCTCACTACATACCCTGCTCGTTTCACGGTAGAACAAGAAACCACCATCTCTAACATGAGAGCACTTGCCGCTGACCGCGACGTACGCGCTATTGTTATCGTCCAAGCTGTCGTTGGCACGGCCGCAGGCATCGAAGAAGTCCGCCGTATGCGTCCTGACATGCTGATTATCGCCGGCACCCCGGGCGAGGACATGGACCTCATGGCCCGCCGCGCCGACATAATCCTGCAGACCAATGACATCGCCCGCGGCAACTGCATCGTCGAGCAGGCCCAACGCATGGGCGCTAAGACCTTCGTCCACTACTCCTTCGCTCGCCATATGGCTAACGCCATGTTGTTCCAACGGCGCCAGCTCATGGAGCAAGCAGCCAATCGCCTCGGTATGCGCTTCGTATTTGCTGACGCTCCCGACCCCACCGGTGAAGGTGGCGTTACCGGTACGCAGCAGTTCATCATGGAAGACATTCCGCGTCGTGTTGCCCAGTTTGGCAAAGACACCGCTTTCTTTGGCACCAACTGTGGCATGATGGAGCCGATGATTCGGCAAGTAATTGCTACCGGCGCTATCTTCCCGGTACAGTGCTGCCCGTCTCCCTACCATGCCCTTCCCGGCGCACTGGGTATCTCTATCCCTGCTGACCGCCAAGGCGACGTAGCCTTTGTTATGTCGGCCATCGCGCGCGAGCTCCGCAGACTCAATGCCGCTCACCGCGTCTCCACTTGGCCGGTACCCGTTAACATGCTTTATGTCGAAGCCGGCGTAGAGTACGCTATGGCAGTTCTTAACAACCAGACTATGGGTCGCGTAGACTTGGTAACGCTGGAAGGCATCCTGATGGCGCGTGCCGGAGGACCCGTGCACCTCACCCACTTGACAACCGCTCGCGGCAACTACTTCCACTACTTCTTGTTCCTTTCCGACTACGTAGACTTCACGACCATTCCTTAAACACTAATTTCTAAGAGGTGCAGGGTAGCAACAGCACCCTGCCCCTCTACTCTTATTCTGCAAGGGGGGCAACCATGAGCAGTTCTGACTTCGTGCTAGAGTTAAACAACATAAGTAAGCAGTACGCCGGAAACCGGGTCCTAAAGAACGTCACGGTAAAAGTTAAGCCGGGCGAGATTCACGCTGTGCTGGGCGAGAACGGGGCTGGCAAGTCTACACTTATGAACATTCTGTTCGGTATGTCGGTCATTCATTCCACGGGCGGCTTCGAAGGTGAAATGATGATTGACGGCAAACCAATCAGTGTTACCAACCCATTTGATGCCATGCACTTAGGCATAGGCATGGTGCACCAAGAGTTTATGCTCATACCGGGATTCACTATCACCGAGAACATTAAGATCAATCGCGAGCACACGGTCCATAATTTCATCAGCCGCGTCGGTGGCCCTGCCCTTAAGAGCCTTGACATGGCAAGAATGAACAAGGAAGCTCGCAAGGCGTTAGACACAGTGGGGATGGGAATCGATGAATGGGTAAAGGTTGCCGGTCTACCGGTTGGCTATATGCAGTTTGTTGAAATAGCACGGGAAATAGACAAAACAAATATCAAAGTGCTCGTTTTCGATGAACCGACCGCTGTGTTGACGGAGAGTGAGGCGGCAAAGCTGCTTGAGGTCATGCGCACCATCGCAAAATCCGGCATAGCCATTCTTTTTATCACCCACAGGTTAGATGAGGTTATGGCCGTAGCCGATCAAATCACGATTTTACGTGACGGTGAACTTGTGCGTACGCTTTCACCAAAAGAGACCAATGCCTTTAATCTGGCCGAACTGATGGTGGGAAGAGAAGTTCATGTTGTCGACAAAGGCAATCGCGCCACAGACCGCAAAGAAGTGGCCGTGTCTATTCGCCAACTCAGGGTACTAATGCCGGGTGAAGAGGTGCGACATGTCGACCTCGATGTCTACCAAGGCGAAATACTCGGCATAGGTGGACTAGGCGGACAAGGTAAAATCGGCATCGCCAACGGCATCATGGGTCTATACCCCGCGCGCGGCGAAACGACCATCAACGGAAAGAAACTCGCTCTCAATGACACGCGTGCAGCGTATGCGGCCGGGCTCGCCTTTGTTAGTGAGGATCGGCGCGGCGTAGGTCTTTTGTTGGATTCTTCTATCGAAACGAATATAGCCTTTACTGCCATGCAGATGCGCGAACGTTTTCTGTGGAAGATTGGCCCCATGAGCCAGATAAGTTCCGGGGAAATGCGGCGCCATGCCCTGAATATGATCAAGACTTTAGACATCCGCTGCACAGGTCCGACCCAGTTGACAAGGCGCCTCAGTGGAGGCAACCAGCAAAAAGTGTGCGTGGCGCGGGCACTAGCGCTTAACCCAACGGTGCTACTAGTATCTGAACCGACCCGCGGCATTGACGTTGGAGCGAAAAAACTGGTGATGGATACCTTAGTGAAACTTAACACAGAGCTAGGCATGACCATTATTATGACGTCTAGCGAACTGGCGGAGTTGCGATCTATCTGCGACAGGATCGCGATTGTGTG
>QLUB01000164.1 GCA_018725205.1 candidate division NPL-UPA2 bacterium | reverse complement strand
GGTAGTAGTACTGCAAATAAGGAGAAGGTATGACACCGAGCCTGTTGTACAACTGAAGCATCATCTTAGCCTCCGTAACGGTTTTTTCATCGTCCGTGGGCAGGAGGGAGATGATGTCCTTAGTCTTGACTAATTGGTGAATTAAGGGGGTGATATCCTTCCCTTCCACAAAGACTCGGCGGAACCACCCCAGGTGATTAAGCCCCACATAGTCTAGCTTGACCCTACCACGCTTGACCTTTAAGGCATCTGCCAAAAAATACTGAATGCCAATCGGCACGTCACAAATACTGATGGCCTTAAGCTTAGTGTGTTTTGCCAAAAGGGCGGCTACCATGCCCGAGGGGTTAGCGTAATTTATGAGCCAGGCCTCCGGGGCATGGCGCTCTATGTCGCGGGCGATGTCGAGCATGACGGGCAGGGTGCGTAGCGCCATGGCAAAACCACCGGGGCCGACCGTCTCTTGCCCGATGATGTCGTAACGCGAGGGGATTTTCTCATCGAGAACCCGCCCTGCGAGTCCTCCCACCCTAATTTGACACAAGATGAAAGAGCTGCCCAAAATAGCTGCCACCCGGTCCATCGTCGCACTCACCACAATGTTCGGGTCGACGGCGCGGAGCAGCTTGGCCGTAAGAGCACCCACAATCTTAAGCTTTTCTGAGTCGATGTCCATGAGGCAAATTTCTGTCCAGGGCACCTCATGGCGTATTTTTACTAAGCCCTCAATCAAGCCCGGCGTATACGCGCTGCCCCCGCCAATTATTGCTATCTTCACCTAACCGCCCCCCCAGGCTATTTTCTCTGAGTATTAGATATGCAGGTCGCTTTCTCCTTTCGAAACCAGGCGGCAATGGCATACTTTTGCTAAAAATCATGGCAACCTGACTTCGCTAGAATTTTAGCGTAGACAGGAAAAACGCAAAAATAATCTAATCCCCCTTCAGGGCAGTCAACTTCAAGCCTTTTGGAGGTTTTAATGAGGTGTTCGGCGTTAAGGCCATGGACATAATTGCGTCAGCCGCCTACATAGTTCGAGAGGGTAGTTCCATGGATGCCATAGACGATTGCTTGAGCGGACATTGGTGCCCGGCTACTTTGAGTACAAGAACCGTAGCAAATAGCGGCAAAACCCCGTCCTTGGAGCGAAGGCGGGGTGTTATATTTTACCTGTAAAGTAAAATGCAATATTATGCTATACTCCAATAATATATTATGTAAAGCGGAGGCAAGAAAGCGATGAAGAGACCAGAGTTACTTATTGGATTAGGCTCAGCCGCGCTGGTTTTCTTCGTATATACGAATCCGGACAACTTGCCGTACGTGGTGTTGTCCTTGCTTGTCTGCGTTGTGTGGTATAAGGCTAGGCATGTCGGCGCGGCACGACCTACAAGCCAGGTCATCAGCAGCGAGGTGTACAGTTTACGCTTTGAGGACATCGGCGGGCAGAACACAGCCAAACAGGAGCTTAAGGAGGCGCTCGACTTTATACGCAGTGAGCACGCATCCGCAGAGCTGGGCATCCGACCGCTCAAGGGCATTTTGCTGTGTGGGCCGCCTGGCACAGGCAAAACCTTGCTAGCGAAAGCAGCTGCATCATACACCGACGCAGCCTTTCTTGCTACTAGCGGCAGCGAGTTTATCGAAATGTACGCCGGTGTGGGCGCGCGGAGGCCATTCATGGCATGCTGGAAACGCTACTGGTGGAGGAAAAAATGAGTGGGGAGCAGTTCCGCGCAAGCTTCATGCCTACTTTAATTAGTCTAAACATCCTATCAGCAGCGTCCCGCAACAACTCCTCTTTGTAGAGGAAGGCTTCTTCGAGGTGCATGGGAGCGGACACTGCGGCCATAATGCTGTCGACGCCGAATTGGTAGGTGGCGTTTGCACCTCTGCCTATGCTTCCTACTACTGCAACTACGCTTACACCTTGGGCGGCACAGCGCTTAGCAATGCCTACGGGCACTTTGCCATACGATGTTTGCTCGTCGATACGTCCTTCGCCAGTCACTACGAGGTCGACATCGGCAAGTAGACGCTCGAAGTCGACGAGGTCAAGCACTGTCTCGATGCCAGGCCTAAGTTTCGCGCCACAGAACCCTAGTAGCGCGGCGCCTAGCCCGCCTGCGGCACCTGCGCCAGGCGTTCTGCCAACGTCATAATTACAGGCCTGCTCCAGCAAGCTGGCGTAATGCAGCATGCCCGCCTCCAGTTCGTCTAGCATGGCGGGGGTGGCGCCCTTTTGCGGGCCAAATACGCGAGTTGCGCCGCAGTCGCCGGTAAGTGGGTTGTTTACGTCGCAGATAACGGTAACGCTAGAGTCTCGTAGGCGGGCATCAAGGTTAGTGAGGTCGATGCGGGCGATGCGCTTAAGCTCGGCGCCACCAAAACCGACTTCGTTCCCGTGCGAGTCCTCGAACCTTACGCCTAACGCTTGCGCGCAACCGATGCCGCCGTCGTTAGTGGCGCTGCCGCCAACGCCGATGGTGATTTTGCGCAGACCCTCGTCTAGCACCGCGCGGAGCAGCTCGCCTGTACCATAGGTAGTCGTTAACAGAGGGTTGCGCTCGCTTGGCGACAGGAGGGGAAGGCCTGACGCCTGTGCCATTTCAATTACCGCTGTGTCGCCGTTGATGATGCCGTAGCGAGCTGTGACCGGGGCTAGCCGGGGCCCAGTCACTTGTCTTTCGCGGTAGGTACCTCCGGTCGCAGTGACTAGAGCCTCTACTGTGCCCTCGCCGCCGTCCGCGATGGGTAATTCGACGATTGTTAAGGGCGAGAAGTGCTCTGCCGCCGCGAGGCGCAAGTGGTGAATCACTTCGAGGGAAGACATGGTGCCTTTGAACGAGTCAGGAGCCAGCAAGATCTTCAAAGAGCGACACCTCCGTAACAAGTCGATGAGTTTTGAGACATTCTGTGTTGACGGGGGAAATCCCCATAAG
>QLUB01000163.1 GCA_018725205.1 candidate division NPL-UPA2 bacterium | reverse complement strand
TCTTTGACGAGATTCAGGAGGTTAAAGATTGGGAGAGATGCGTGAACTCAATTCGCGTAGAGTTTGGTCGTGATATTTGCATAACCGGTTCTAACGCGAGATTGCCTTCCGGCGAGATGGCAACGTGAAGCAGAAGGGAAGCAGAAGAAGCAGAAGGGACGGAGCCTTTTGCTTTCCTGTGGAAAGACAAGAAGCTACGCAGGTATATGGGGCGGGCAGCACATCGCCGTCTTTTTCCATGCCGTATGCGTGAAGGCCCAGCGCCGTAGTAGCATTCTCTTGGGCTTGCTCAAAGTCTTTGCCCGACAAGGGTGCGATTCGGAATTGCAAAAGTGGGGGATGCGTTTTAAACCACCCTGTAGACCCTGAAAAATAAACATAAAAAGGACCCGAAGGTCCTTGATATTGCTTGGTGCCGAGAGAGGGACTCGAACCCTCACATCCAGAGGACGCTTGATTTTGAGTCAAGTGCGTCTGCCATTCCGCCATCTCGGCACGGTTAAATTGCGACAGGAGTAGTATAGCATCGACTGTGGGCTAAAGCAACAGGTGGGCAAGCGCGAGCCGCTACCCACCTGTTGGCAAACTGGGTAGAGTGCCTAGTAGCTAGATCTTCTTTAGCACAATCGCCGTGCCCATGCCGCCGCCGATACACAGCGAGGCGAGGCCGAGCTTAGAGCCGCGCTTCTTCATTTCGTGCGCTAGGGTAGTGATGATGCGTGCGCCGGAAGCGCCTACAGGATGGCCAAGGGCAATTGCACCGCCGTTGACGTTGCACTTGGCGAGGATGTCTGCTTGGCTGACTCCGTGCTCCTCGCTGAGCTCTTTGACAACGCCAAGCGACTGGGCGGCAAAAGCTTCATTGAGTTCCAAGAGGTCCATATCCGCAAGCTTATGCCCTGCATGCTTTAGTGCTGCGGCGACAGCCGGTACAGGCCCAAGACCCATGACCAACGGCTCTACGCCACCTTGCCCGATGCCAATGATCTCGGCTAAGGGGCTTAGTCCGTACTTCGCCACTGCCTGTTCGGACGCCACGATGGTAAAAGCAGCGCCGTCGTTAATTCCAGACGCATTGCCCGCTGTGACAGTGCCATCTTTCTTGAAAGCCGCGCGTAGCCCAGCAAACTTATCGGCGGCCGCACTGCGGTTAGGATACTCGTCTTGCGCTACGACAACGGTGTCTTTACAACCCTTGATTTCCACGGGGGTAATTTCGTCCTTAAAGCGCCCGGCGTCCACAGCCGCTAGGGCCTTCTTCTGCGAGTAAAAGGCAAAGTCATCCTGCGCTTGCCGCGAGATGCCATGTTTTTCGACAATGTTCTCGGCGGTGATCCCCATATGCACGTTGTTGTAAGCGTCTGTCAGCGCTTCGCTAATCATATGGTCAAGCGCTTGCACGTGACCCATTCTAAACCCGGAGCGAGCGTTAGGCAAAATATAAGGGGACATCGACATATTTTCCGTGCCGCCGGCAACAACAACGTGGTGTAACCCGGCCTTGACGTTGGCATAGGCGTTAAACAAAGCCTTCATGCCGGAGCCGCAGACCATGTTTAGGCTATAGGCGGGGACGGAAATCGGGAGCCCTGCTTTGATCGACACTTGACGTGCCAGCCCTTGCCCGAGCCCAGCCGGGAGGATGTTGCCGACAATAACTTCGTCGACATCCGCGGCAGGAATGCCTGTCGTCTGCAGGAGGTCCTTGACTACCACTGCGCCCAGCTCGGCGGGATGGACCGCAGCTAAAGCTCCGCTAAACGAGCCAATGGCAGTGCGCTTTGCGGCTACTAAGTATACCTTAGTCATTACTCTTCATCCTATTCCGATTACAGCACTAGGCCGCCGTCAACACTTAGGACTGTCCCTGTGACAAAGCGGGCTTCATCCGAGGCTAGATACAGATATGCGGCAGCGATATCGTCAGGGTAACCGAGTGACTTCAGCGGGGATTTGTCCTTCATCATCTCCAGTACCTTTTCCGGCATCTTGTCGGTCATCGGCGTCAGGATAAAGCCTGGGGCCACGGCGTTAACCCTAATGCCCTTACGGCCAAGTTCCTTGGCCCAGCTCTTGGTGATGCCGATTACGCCCCATTTGGTGGCCGCATAGTTGGTCTGACCGAAGTTGCCGTAGATGCCAACGACCGACGAAGCGTTAAGGATAACGCCGCCGCCTTGTTCGGCCATTACTTTGGCCGCAGCTTGACCGCAGTTAAACACGCCCTTGAGGTTAACGTCAATAACCCGGTCCCACTCTGCCTCTGTCATTTTGGCTAGGGTGTTGTCCGCCGTGATGCCAGCGTTGTTCACCAGAATGTCGAGTCGGCCAAAGTTGCTTGTGGCGGTTTGCACCAACTCGTCGACTTTGGCCCGGTCCGTGACATTCACCACAAACCCTATCGCCTGCCCGCCTGCTTCGTTGATTTCCGCCACCGTGCGCTCGACATCCGCTTGGCTTAGGTCGGCCACTACTACCTTTGCACCCTCGCGCGCGAAAGCTTTAGCCGTAGCTTCGCCAATTCCGCGCCCTCCACCTGTAACGATAGCGACTTTGTCCTTGAGTCTCATGAGCTACCTCCTTACGTTTACTCAGAATATAATGTCCCCATGAAACCAGACAAAATTTTCGAGATCCTTAGTGAACTTGATATAATAAAAGACAGGAAACCTGTCAGGAAAGAAGGTTCGCAAAAATGGGGAGACGACAATTTACAGCTGAGTTTAAGGCCAAACTAGTCCTTGAAGTGCTTAGAGAAGAAAAGCAAATGAGCTAGCTGCTGAGCATGGAATTAGTCCGAAACAACTACGGAACTGGAAAAGGGAATTTATGGAGAATACATCAAAGGTGTTTCCTGAGAGCAAACAAGAGAAAGAACTGCGGTCCATAGAAAAAGCACTTGATTCCCGCCAAGGTGTAATCGCAAGACCATACATGGGAGTATCTGGTTCACTATAAAATCGCAAATTATTGTCTTGACAAGGAGGACACTACAATTTT
>QLUB01000162.1 GCA_018725205.1 candidate division NPL-UPA2 bacterium | reverse complement strand
AGCAGAATCTCGAGGGATCGCACAAGCTGGCCCGCTAGTCACTGTTCAGACGATGAACGTGCGCTCCGAGGATGATATTCGCCGCGTTAGTCAGGAACTCCACCGGCACATTCAGACGCAAACGCGTGCGCGAGGTGGTCGCTAATGAGCATCTTTAGCTTCGCAGGCGAAGCGTCAACGGCATACCATGTCCGGTTGCTGAATAGCGCAGAATCAGTATTGCCACCAAGCCGCGAGCGTGTTGTGCAAATGTCAGGACTGCATGGTGCACTACGCCTTGTGCCCGACATAGGCGAACGCAGCGTAACGCTGGAATGCTGGCTTGATGTGGATACACATCCGTTCATTGCCGGACAACGGCAGGCAAGATTGGCCAATATTGCCGCTTGGCTGAATCCACTGCGCGGGATGGGGCGACTTATTCTTGACACCGTGCCTGACAGGTTTTATTGGTGCACAGTAACGGACGCAATCGACGCACGTGTCGAAGCGCACCAAGGCATGTTTCCTGTCCGGTTTACCTGCGCTGATCCTTTTGCCTACGCCGTGTCACCGGCCACCATCGTAATGACCTCTTCCCCGCACACTTTCACCCAAGCCGGCACGGCTCCGGCTGACCCGCTCCTGCGACTACAGGGCAGCAGTACTGGCGCGGGAGGACAGCAAATCAGGATTGATATAGGTGGCCGCTCACTCGTCTATCGCGGCCCGCTTGTCACCGGCGATTGGCTAGAAATTGACGCAGCGGCAATCAATTCGCCTTGGCCGGCCAACGCTAAAACCGTAACCCGCGTTGTTGGTGCGACAAGAACAAACGTTCTGCCGCACATGGAAAGACCGATTTTCCCTGTGTTGCCGGTTGGCAGTAACACTGTGACAGTTACGCCTACCGGTGGTGCAAGCTGGAGTAGGCTTGAAATTTTAACAAGAAGTAGGTGGCTATAATGAGCAAATTACCATTCCGGCGGATATTATCGCGTGAAATTTTTGCCGCAGACGTATCCGGTTTAGGTGACGCTGTGCGTAAGGCGGAGGCGGTGCTTGACCTTGGCACTGCTGCTGTGACTGGGCATGCGCTGCTGGTGGTGGAGGACCAGCCCGATACTACCTGGCATAGGCGGGTCTATGAGGCGGCGGATGATTTTAGGAACTGGCTGGACATACCGGCTCCCGTTATTCGGCGTGCTGGCGCGATTGTGCCGGTAGGCGAATACCTGCTGCTGGGGGCACAGGGTGCGATAGTGTTTCATGCGCAGCAACCAACGGGCACGGCGATAACCGCAGATTTTACGCGGGTGACAGGTGCTGCAGTTGCTCCTGATCAGACGCTTGCGCCGACTGTAAGCCCAGCAGGGACGGTGCGGCAGATTGTCTCCTGGCTTGCTAACCGCGTCATGGCAATCACTGGTGCAGTGAATTGGTGGGATGCCCCTGCTACGACACTTGCAGCCGCTAATGCACATGTGCCGGCTGTGACCGCTGTGCATGGCGTAGGTGCTTCGACCGTGGAAAGTGCCCTAGGTGCGCAGGCTAAGGTTGATACTCACGCTGGAGTGACCGCCGCACATAGCGCAGTTCCTGCCGCCACCGCAAGCAGGATTATCATACGTGACGCTGCAGGGCGGGCGCAGGTGGTTGACGGTGCAGTGGCAGCGGACATAGCTACACGGGGGCAGGTCGACACTCACGCTGCTCTCACTACGGGTACACACGGCGTAGGTGTTTCGACCGTAGAGAGTGTAACTGGTGCACAGGCCAGGGTTGATGCGCACGCTGGCACTACAACGGGTACTCACGGCGTAGGAGCAAGCACCGTCGAAAGTGCGGCAGGTGCACAGGCGAAAGTAGATACGCACGCTGCTCTCACCACAGTTCATGGTGCAGTCTCTGCTCCTACTGCTAATCGAATGATACTACGTGGGGCAGATGGACGCGCTCAAGTCGTTGACGGCGCAGTAGCGGCGGATATTGCCACGAGGGGGCAGGTGGATGCCCATGCCGCCAGAGTAGATAACCCGCACGTGGTGACAGCACCACAAGCAGGCGCACTGCGCAACGACGGCGGAGATACTCTGCGTGGTGGCCTGGCAGTTACACCTATCGCATCTCCCGCTGCGCCAACCGTCGCCGTTATAGGTGCGACAGGGACTACCACTTATCGTTATCGCATAACAGCGCGATCCCGCATCGGCGAAACGTTGGCAAGTCCTGAAACGACAATCACGAACGGTAACGCAACGTTATCCGCGACAAACCTGAACCGCATTACCTGGACGGCCGTAGCCGGTGCGGTTGACTACCGCATCTGGCGTGTTTTCAGCGGTGGCACTCCGGCGACCACGGGTGCTATTGCAACGGTCGCTGCGCTGACTGTGGACGACACTGGACTTGCGGCGGCGGGCGTAATACCTGCGGCGGATACAACAGGCGCTGTCAACATTGGGATGGTGCTTCCGACTGCCAATTTAATAGAAATTCAGTCGCCCACCAACCCGCGCCTGAGATTTCGGCAAGCAGAAATCTTCAGTCAATGGGACGTCGGGATAGTTGATGATATGAATTTCATTCTGTTCGATGTGGGAAATGGACTTAGTGTTATTCGAGTAAACGTAGGCGGAGGATATGCTCAGCGTAACCAATTCGGGATCGTGATGAATGTATCCAACACAGACCGACATGTAACTTTTGTGACGGGTAGCGGCGGCAATGTTGGTATCGGCACACTAGCTCCAACCACGCGTTTAGATGTAGATGGAAACGCCATCCGTCTCCGCGCTGCTCGCACTCCGGCGTCCGCGACAGCGGCGGGTGAAATCGGCGAAATTTGCTGGGACGGCACACATATATATATCTGCATAGCTACAAACACATGGCGTAGGGCAGCTCATGCCACGTGGTAAGGAGGCAACTGCATGTATAACTCCGGCCAACGCTATAATACGGTTACACGCTATAACTTTGCCCATGCGCCCGCGCCGTGGTTTACCACACTTGCCCATGCACAACCGGTGCTTGTGGACGCCGGCTTGCGG
>QLUB01000161.1 GCA_018725205.1 candidate division NPL-UPA2 bacterium | reverse complement strand
TATTCGGCGTGTCAGCGCTGCAGATCGAGACACTTGAGCAGCGTTGGAACTTGATTCGCACAATTGGAGAGTTGCCGCCGTTATCGCCGACGGTGTTTCTTGCAGGTCGAGACGAGGCGAGCGTGAAGGTTAAGGAAGTGTTAGGTGAGACGGCGATCCAGCTCAAGCTTGCTACTCGTTTCCCTGATCAGATCGTCGACTTTATATCTGCCTGCTGGGCGGATCTAGATGACGAGAGCCGTGCGGATGCCGCTGGACGTTGTCTTATCATTTCCGGAGTCGATGCATGGAATGCGATGGTCGCTCAAAAGGATAAGTGTATTCTGGTTGCCGACCCTAGTCTTGGTTTAATTGGTGAACCGGGCATGAAGCTTCTCCAGAAGGCCCTTAGGGCAGGACATGCTGTCATCTTTAGTGGGGCTGCGGGGGGCATCCCCGATCCGACCAGCGTGCCGTTGTCTGCGCTTCGCAGCCATCAACTTAAGGATGCCTTGGTGAAGTCTGGATATAGTGAGGAGCGCGCCCGCACTCTGGCGCAGAAGAGCGGCGGAAACCTCAGCTCATTGCTCAGGTGTCTTCAAAACCTACCTCTGATGCCGGAATGGGCAGAAGGGTCTGCGGCCGCCGAACTTGCAGTCGCCGTAGTTCTAGGATCTTGGGCTGAGAAATCAGTTGCAGACCGCGAAGTTGTGGAGTGCCTATCGGGAAACTCTTACGGGGAGTGGATCGGGAAGATACGTGAGGTCGCGCTTTCCCCGGGCTCTCCCCTAACTCAGCTGGACGGCAACTGGAGCTTCATTGCGCGCTATGAAGGATGGTATGCGCTGGGTCCCGGACTTTTTGACGAGCATCTGGATCGCTTCCGCACCGTAGCCGTTTCCGTATTGGGGGAGAAGGATCCTCAATTTGAGCTGCCGACCGATAAGCGGTATGCTTCGAGCATCTATGGGAAGGTTCTCGCGCATTCACATCGCTTGCGAAAGGGCCTTGCGGAAGCGCTAGCGCTTCTCGGGAGTCATCCCAAAGCGCTTACATCGTGCACGCTCGGCAAGGCTGAGGCGACGGCAGTTCTCGCCGTCCGCGCGATTCTTGCTGACGCTGACTGGCAGCGCTGGGCCAGCCTCAATGATCTGCTTCCTCTGCTGGCGGAAGCAGCCCCAGGGGAGTTCCTTGACGCCGTCGAAAGCGGACTAAACAGCAATTCTCGTCCGTTCGATAAGGTATTTGCCCAAGAAAGCGACGGGTCTATGGGCCGCACGTACATGAGTGGCGTGCTGTGGGCCCTAGAGACGCTGGCCTGGGACGCAAGCCACCTAAGCCGTGTGGTGAGCTGCCTAGGGGAGCTTGCGGCACGAGATCCCGGCGGACGTTATGCCAATCGCCCGGCCAACTCTCTTACCGCCATTTTTTTGCCGTGGCTGCCGCAGACATGCGCTCCGATAGCGAAGCGCGCTGCAATTGTGTCAACGCTGCTTGCTGAACTCCCTGACATCGGCTGGAAACTGCTGGTGAGCCTACTTCCCAAAACACACTCTGCGTCATCTTACACGCGCAAGCCGGCGTGGCGGGAGATGATCCCGGACGATTGGTCGGAGGGCGTAACGCATCGCAAATATTGGGAGCAGGTTGCGCTCTACTCGGAAATGGCAATCACTACCGCCAAAAGTGACCTCAAGAAGCTTGCTGAGCTGATCGATCATCTGGAGGATTTGCCCTCGCCGGCACACGAACAGTTTTTGGCGCATCTTGGATCCGATGCAGTGATCACGATGCTGGAAACCGACAGGCTGGGCCTATGGACCAAGCTCGTTGATCTGATTATGAAACACAGGAAGTTCTCAGATGCCGAATGGGCGATGAAGCCTGAGCAGGTCGACAAAATTGCCGCTCTCGCTGAGCGGTTGACGCCTAATGCGCCTGCGCTTCACCACCAGCGGCTCTTCAGCAAGCACGATTCCAACCTATTCGAGGAGAAGGGCAACTACGAGGATCAGCTCAACGAACTTGAGATCCGTCGTCAAAAGGCCGCAGAGGAAGTCGCTGCTAATGGCGGCGCTGCAGCGATTCTTGCCTTCGCTGCAGCCGTGCAGTCGCCTTCGCGTGTCGGGATAGCCTTCGGGGCGGTGGCAAGCAAAGAGGTTGATGGCGTGGTGCTGCCTGACTTGCTTGAATCCGGGCAGGAGCGGCTTGCTCAGTTTGCGGGTGGATTTATCGGGAGCCGGTTCCGCGTCGGCGGTTGGCAGTGGGTCGATGACATCGAGACCTCGCGATGGACATCTGCGCAGATCGGGCAGTTTCTCTCCTGCTTGCCATTTGTGCCGGGCACGTGGGAGCGCTCGAAGCGCCTTCTTGGAGAAGATGAAGCTGCCTACTGGAATAAAACCAGTGCGAACCCCTACGACATTAAGATCGGTCTCGAACTGGCTATCGATCAGCTTATTCAGCATGGCAGGCCAAACGCGGCATTGCGATGCCTTAACAGAATGCTGCATGACAAGCAGCCGTTCGATGCCGGACGGGCTGTACGGGCATTGCTCGCGGCGCTGCAGTCACCAGAAGGCGCTCACGCGATGGATGTTTACGAAACAGTCGAGATTATCGAGGCCCTGCAAAATGATCCTGAAACACGTCCTGAGGATCTCTTAAGCGTGGAATGGGGGTACCTACCGCTGCTGGACGGCTACGGCGGTGCTTCGCCTAAACTACTTAGGCGGCTGTTGGCGACGAAGCCTGAGTTCTTCTGCGAGGTGATTCGACTCGTGTTTCGCTCAGAGAAGGACGAACGCTCGACTGAAGAACCGTCGCAGGAAAAGGAGAAGATTGCAACCAACGCCTATCGACTGCTGAGCAAGTGGCGAACCCCTCCCGGCTCCAGAGAAGACGGAACGTTTGACGGCGATGCCCTCAACCGTTGGCTAGAGGCGATGAAGAAGGAGTGCTTGCAGACTGGGCATCTTGAGATCGCACTGACGATGGTGGGCCATGCGCTTATCCACGTTCCAGCGGATCCGGATGGGCTCTGGATTGATCGGTCCGCAGCAGCGGCGCTTAACGCGAAAGATGCCG
>QLUB01000160.1 GCA_018725205.1 candidate division NPL-UPA2 bacterium | reverse complement strand
TCGGTTTCTTGCGCTCTATGACCGCACGACGAAAGCCACCGTGAGACTCGACCTAGAACTCGGTGGTGCGTATCCCGCTTCGCCTATGTTTTCTCCTAACGGGAGGTTCCTAAGTTTAGAACGCATTTATGGGGCCGCCGACGCTCACTCCGACGTATACCAAGACATCTTAATTTACGACTTGCAGGCTAAGCTTGCCTTAGGCGTGGTCACGCAAGGCGATACAAACCGCCTACTCGGGTTTAATGCTGCTTCCGACAAGCTCTTTATTTGGAGCACTTTTGACGGACACAACCACAGCTGGAGTTTTAAATATGACCTATGGGAAGTGGAGATAGCGACGCTGGCGGCGCGCCGCCTCTCAGAGGGAGGGCCGGTGCACAATGCCTCTACAGGTCACTTGCGACCCCCTGTTCCCCGCATAGTGTTTCACACGTGGCAGGCCGAGGACATTAACCTAAGCATTGTGCCCGTCCCGCGGGACATCTACGTTGCCGACGTTAACCCCTACCGCCAGGAACGGATAGTTGCCGGCGGACACGCTTCCTCCCCGCGTTTCTCGCCTGACGGAAGGTACATTGTGTATCTTCAGGATTTTTTGGCCAAGGGTATGGGACTAGATGTGTTTGTTAGCGGCAGTGACGGCAAGAATCCCCTCCGACTTACGGTAAGCGGCCTGCCGAAACTGTCGCCGCAGTGGTCCCCTGACGGCAGGCGTATCGCCTTCATCCAAATAGAGGGTGAAAGTCGCCACGCTTTGTATGTAATGCAGGCAGACGGGAAGGGGTTAAGGCGCATAGTCCCCTAAAGCTAAAGGAGCTGACACTTATGGATGCATTTTATGCCAACCCTGACAAGCAGGTTGCGATTGCAGTAAACGGCAGAACCTTTTTTCGCCATGCCATCAGGACGCACTTTGTTACCCCGCGGGAAGACTACCTTGAAATCATCCGTTTCTATGCGAGTGCGCTCTACCAGCCGGGCGACATCCTGTCAATCAGCGAAAAAGTAATTGCCCTGTGCCAGAATAGAATACTGGAGATGAGCGAGATTCGGTTGAGCTTTTGGGCCAGAGTACTAAGCAGATTTGTCAATATGACGCCAGCAGGAGAATCCGTGGGCAATCCCTACAAGATGCAAATCGCCATTAACCTAGCGGGACTCCCCCGCATTTTGCTGGCCGCGGCTTGCGCAGCCATCACGCGGCCTTTTGGCATCAAAGGCGTTTTCTACATGGTAGCGGGGCACGGCATTGCCGGTATTGACGGCTTCTGTGCGGACGCCTTTGACTGGTACCTCACCAAAGGAATTCTTGTACCAGAAGCCCCAAGCGAGGTATGCCGCGAGATTAAGGCTAAACTTGGGATGGACTGCATGATTGTCGACGCTAACGACCTAGGCGTAACCATTCTCGGGCATTCCGACATTATAAATTTTAGCCGCGTGGAACTGATGGCCATGCTCCGGGATAACCCAGCCGGGCAAGGCAGCGAGCGCACTCCGCTCGTTCTTATACGTCCCGGCTTGGTAGTGGAGCAGCGTTCAGCCGGCTAGGAAGTGCTCTGGGTTGGTGCCATGTAGCCCGTCCTAGGCTGACAAAGTCACAGAGAAAGGGCCGGGTAGGAGCAGCAAGGATGGCCGCAGGTTCCCCGTCCTCTACGATCGCGCCTTTGTCCATCACTACCAGTCTGTCGGCGAGCAGCGCTACTTCGCTGTAGTCGTGGCTGACCATTATCCCGGTAGTGCCGGTAAGAGCAAGCCACTCCCGCAGGTGACGCAAGAGATACGCGCGCGCTTCCACGTCTAGGTACGTGAAGGGTTCATCTAGAAACACAATGCGTGGTTTGGTCACTAAGGCCCGGGCCAGAATGACGCGGGCTGTCTCGCCGCCACTAAGCGTCTTAGCCGATCTAGCGGCGAGGGGTTCGGCTTGTGTAATGGTAAGCCAGTGCAGCGCGTTCTCTTTCGCTTGCTTGCGGCTGATTCCCCGGAGGAAGAGCGGAAGGCAGACGTTCTCTAGGACAGTGCCGGAGAGGAGTAGCGGGGCTTGAAAGACGTGTGAGTACATGCGAGCTAGAGCCAATCTATCCTTAGGCAAGCGGCGAACGCTGCCCTCTAAAATATAACTCTGAAATCGCGCTTCATTAAGTCCGCCCAGTGCCCGTAGGAGCGAGCTCTTGCCAGCCCCGTTTGGGCCGATTATGGCAGTAAATTCACCTCGCTGTACCGTAAACTCCGGTATGGCGAGGATCGTTCTTTTGTTTATCGTCAGGCGAAGCTCTTTAACCGTGAGCATTCCACAACCTCCGCTGCTGCATGGCAGTGAGGACAAGCGCGACCGAATAGGACAACGTCAGCAGGATAAACCCGAGCGCAATCGCCACCGAGAAGTTGCCGCGATTTACCTCCAGCACAATGGCCGTACTCAGCACGCGGGTGTGGCCGCGGATGTTGCCGCCGACCGCCATAGCTGCGCCAACCTCGGCCACGGCGGAACCGAAGCCGGCCATTACTGCGGCGAGGACACTTAGGCGTGCCTCGCGGATGATCAGCCAAACCATTTGCCATCTGTTTGCGCCAAGCGCGGCAATGTGCAGGGACAGACCTTCCTCTACTTGCATAACTCCCGCCATCGTCAGGGCGGTTACGCGTGGCAAAGCGATAAGGCACCCTGCAATGACGAGGGCATAGGGAGTGTACATAAGCCGCAGTCCGCCCAAAGGGCCGCTTCGCCACAAAAATAAGCTAACCCACAAACCCACCACCACCGGCGGTAGACCTAAGGTCGAATTAACAACCGTCCTCACCGCCTCGCGTCCCGGGAAACGCACTAACCCGAGGTATGCCCCGAGCGGAACGCCAATGATAACGCTAAGCAGCGTAGCACTGCCGCTTACGCGGATGGTCAGCCACGCGATGCTGTAGATTTCGCCTTCACCCGTCGCGAGCATGCGCAGTGCTGTTGTTAAGCCTTCGGTTATCCATTCCATGTTTGGTCACCTCCGAGTTATGGCTTTCCGCTTACCGCTTTCCGCTTACCGCTTACCGCTTACCGCGGAGGAAGGAGGG
>QLUB01000016.1 GCA_018725205.1 candidate division NPL-UPA2 bacterium | reverse complement strand
AACTGGTAGTCTGCGATGGTGCCGGTAACAGCCCCTTCCACTACATAGGCGATTTCTGCTGCAGAAAGCTCTTGGCTATCGCGCTTTCGCTTGATGACATCATACATTTTCATGGCTAAGCCTCCCACTCCGCGCGAAAAGAAGTTCCGGCCAGTCGCTCGCTTAACCCCAGCACATCAAGGATGGTAGCGCCAATGTCTGCAAGCGTCGTTCGGTCACCTATGGGCTTGCCAGGTTCAAAGGCCGGCGAATACGCAAGGATGGGGACATACTCGCGCGTGTGATCAGTTCCGGCATAGAGCGGATCGCAGCCATGGTCAGCGGCGATGAACAAATAGGCATTTGTCCGCATCTTGGTCACAAAGCCACCCAACCAGTCGTCAAACTCCTTGAGTGCGCGGCCATACCCTGCCGCGTCATTTCTATGTCCGTAGAGCTGGTCAAAATCCACCAAATTCGTAAACACAAGTCCCCCGGGGGTGTCGCGGTACACACTCTCCGTCAGTGCCATTCCTTCGCGGTTATTCTTAGTCTTTAGACACTGGGTCGGTATTCTTAGTCTTTAGACACTGGGTGGGGCCGTGCCCGGCATAGATGTCGCATATCTTTCCTATGCCAATGACTGGCAATCCTCGACGCGAGATAATGTCCAGCATGGTTTGTCCGGGAGGAGCTACGGCTAGGTCACGTCGGTTGGGCGTGCGGACATAGGGCCACTCCCCGCTAAAGGGACGCGCAATAATCCTTGCTACGTTGAACTCCCTCTGCATAAGCTGCCGGGCAACTTGGCAGATCGAGTACAGCTCCGCAAGCGGCACAACATCCTCGTGCGCGGCAATCTGCATCACGCTGTCCGCCGACGTATAGAGGATGGGCGCCCCCGTAAGCTGATGTTCGCGGCCGAGGTCGCGCGCGGCAATCTGCATCACGCTGTCCGCCGACGTATAGAGGATGGGCGCCCCTGTAAGCTGATGTTCGCGGCCGAGGTCGCGAATGATCTCAGTGCCGGAAGCAGCCACATTGCCTATAAACTCCCTGCCAGTTCTCTCGGAAAGGGCGCGCACCACATCCCGCGGAAACCCAGCGGGGAAGGTGCGGAACGGGTGTCCGAGCACAATACCAGCCATCTCCCAGTGCCCGGTGATCGTGTCCTTGGCCGGTGAGGCCGTGATGCCGCGGCCAAAAGCTCCCATCGGTGGGGTTGACGAAATAAGCCTAGGATGAGGCAGAATTTCTCCTAACCCCAGCGCAGTGAGGTTAGGCAAAGTAAGTGACGGATTGTAATCCAACACACTTTTAAGGGTATTGCTTCCATGGTCTCCGTAAAGGTTGGCGTCAGGTAATGCACCGACGCCTACGCTATCTAATACAATGAAGACGACAGTCTTCTGCATGCGGCAGCCTCCCTGAACTAGGCCCGGGGGTGAGCCTTATCGTAGATTTCGCGCAACCGCGCGCGCGTAACATGGGTGTAGATTTGCGTCGTACTAATATCGGCATGCCCGAGCATCTCCTGGACCGCTCTGAGATCCGCGCCGTTCTCCAGTAAGTGCGTGGCAAAGGAATGCCTGAGTGTGTGTGGAGAAATATTCGCCTCGATACCTGTTCCCGTAACGTGTTTTTTAAGCAGTTTCCAGAACCCCTGACGGGTCATCTGCCGCCCGTGATAGTTGACAAACAGCGACCGTACTTCCCGCGAGCGTACTAATAGCGGCCGTCCCGTGCTGAGATAGCACTCTACCGCATTAATAGCCACCGTCCCGAGTGGCACCATGCGCTCTTTACCGCCCTTCCCCTTGCACTTAATGAAGCCGGCGGCAAGATTTGTGTCTGTGAGTTGCAGTGAAATAAGCTCGGAGACGCGGATGCCTGTAGCATAGAGCACTTCAAACATGGCGCGGTCGCGTAATCCCACCGGTGAGGAAAGGGTAAACCGACCTAGGAGGGTGCCCACTTCTTTTGGGCTTAGCACCCTAGGAAGACGTTTTTCTACTTTGGGGGTGTGCAAAAGTGCCGCCGGATTCGTTGGCAACGCACCTTCTCTGGTCAAAAAGCGAAAGAAAGAGCGGATTGACGCCAGGCTGCGCGAGACGGTAGCCGTAGACTTCCCCTGTCGTTTCAGGCTGTCAAGGTAGAGCAAAATCTGGCCGCGATCTAGGGCTTCCCACGGCTTTGTGCAGTTTGAGCTGACGAAGCGTGAGAACTGACGCAGTTTGAGCTGACGAAGCGTGAGAACTGACGTAGGTCCCTGCCGTAGGACTCGAGCGTATTCTCGGCCAGTCCGCGCTCTAGGCCCAAGTAGTCTAAGTAGTCCTCAATGTGCTGTTCCATATTTTTGTCCCCTTAAACAGTAGTCTATCTTCTAGTATTCTGCGTTAAGGACAAAATTCCTTCCCCTAGGTAAATAAAGACCCCTTAACAGGGGTCAAAAGCCATCCGTGTACCAGTTGCGCAGGTGGATGAGTATGCGTTGAAACACTGTCTCGGCTAGGGGTTCTGTATGTTGCGGTGGAGACAGCATCACATCGAGCATCTGCCAGAAAAGAGCAACCAGCAGAATCAAGAGCACTGCCAGACCTAGAATCTTCGCGGTACGTGCCCGCTTCCCCCGGAAGGGACCAACCGTTACTACCCACATGCGTTTCCCCTCCTTGGCGACACCACTGTTTAATACAGCTATGCGGCCAAAAAAGGGACTAGAACCGCCTAGGGTTAGCGCATTACTGTCGCTTGGTACTCCTTGACACCGGCGGCAAGAACCTGCAAAGCATGCCTTAACTCGGTGGCGTTTAGCACATACGCCAAACGCACCTCATCGCGACCTAAACCAGGCGTGGCATAGAACCCGGCGGCGGGAGCGACCATGGTCGTGGCCCCATCTAGGGAAAAACTCCTCAACATCCACTCCGCGAATGCATCGCCGTCGTCGATAGGCAATTTGGCGATCACATAAAAGGCTCCTTTGGGCGGCCTGCATAAGGCCCCTTTAATCTGCATGATCCCGTTATAGACAATGTCGCGGCGCTCTTGGTACTCGGAGAGTACACCTGTAAAGTAGGAGTCCGGTACGCTAAGCGCCCCGATAGCGCCAACCTGCTCTAGGGTGGGGGGGCACAGACGCGCTTGTGCAAACTTCATAATCGAGTCCATGAGCTGCCTATTCTTGCTCACAACATTGCCAACACGCGCGCCGCAGGCACTAAAGCGTTTGCTGATGCTGTCGGCAATGACCGCATGTTGGTCAATGCCAGGCAGCGACATGATGCTGGTATACCGTTCCCCGTCATAGACAAACTCACGGTAGACCTCATCCGCAATGATGTACAGGTTGTACTCGCGCGCTAGTTCCGCGACCGTTATCAGCTCGGCGCGGGTATAAACGACGCCGGTAGGGTTGCCGGGGTTGCTCAGTAGGATGGCTTTAGTGTGCGGCGTTACTTTTTCCACAAAACGCGCCTTGTCGGGCAGCCTAAATCCGTCCTCCGCTTGCGCAGTCACGGGCACCATCTTAATGTCCCCGTACACCGCAAACCCGTTGTAGTTAGCGTAGAACGGTTCGGGCACTAAGACCTCGTCGCCGGCATCGCAAGTGGCGAGCATAGCAAACAACAGGGCTTCACTGCCGCCCGTAGTCACAATGATCTCCGCCGGGGAGACGTTCACGCCATGCCGCGCATAGTATCCGCAAAGGCCTTGGCGAAACTCCAGTAGGCCGTTAGATGGGCCATAGGCTAATACCTTTTCATCGTAATTTTTGATTCTTTCCCACATTTCTTCAGGGGTCGCAATGTCCGGTTGCCCAATGTTTAGATGATACACTTTTGTGCCGCGGCTCTTGGCTTCGTCAGCGAATGGTACCAGTTTGCGAATTGGCGACGCCGGAATGCTAAGCCCGCGCCGCGATAAGGATAAACCCATACTGCACCTCCTACATAGATTCACTGCGACTACTATTCGCGATAGTCAACGGAAATCCTGCGTCCATCTCTGTGCCTAGCAACAGCCAGCTCAATTAGGCGAGTGATCAGCTCACCGTAAGGAAGCCCAGATGCCTCCCACATTTTAGGGTACATACTGATGCTAGTAAAGCCCGGTATAGTGTTTAGCTCACTTACGTACACTGTGCCGTCAGTGAGCAGAAAGAAGTCTACGCGAGATAGCCCCGCACAGCCAAGCATCTCGTGCGCACGCACGGCCAGTTCTCTTATCTGGCTCGTTTGCTCGGGTAGAAGTGCGGCCCGCACATGCAGGGTAGATGGCTGTATATACTTTGCTGTGTAGTCATAGAACTCGCCACTTGGGACTATTTCACCGGGAAGTGAGCTACTAAGCTCTTCGTTCCCGAGCACACTACACTCTATCTCCCGCCCCTTAACGGCCCGCTCCACCGGCGTGCTTTAGCCCCTCCCGGCTGTTTACCTTGTTAATCCCGACACTCGAGCCCATATTTGCCGGCTTGACAAAACACGGGTATCCCACCGCTTGCTCCACCTCTATATGGAACGCATCCGGTTCCTTTGCGTACGCCTTGCGCCAACGCCACACAAAGTCTACCACCGAGAGGCCCGCGCAGCGAAACAAAGTCTTTTGAAATACCTTATCCATACCTAAAGCAGAGGCAGTCACCCCCGAGCCTACATACGGTTTGTCAACGATCTCAAACAAGCCCTGCATGCTGCCGTCCTCACCTAGGGGCCCGTGTAACACGGGGAAGATGACGTCCGCCTCGGCAAGAATGCGGGCAATCGGTCCCATGTACTCCTCGCCATGTGGTTCTGGCACGGTTGCTGTGTTAGCCCCCAACATGGCGCGCGGATCAAGCCCTGCCTGCCATCTTCCGCCCTTACTGATGCCCACGGGGAGTGGCACGAAGCGGGCTACATCTAAGGCCTCCAACACGGAGGCAGCCGACCGCACCGAAACCTCATGCTCCGCAGACCTACCCCCAAAGAGGATTATTACTTTCTGCATTTTCTCCGCCTCCGCATTAGTCTCTTCATGCCTACGCCTAGACTTATCGCCACCACTAGCCCAAGCAGGCGGGTAGAAGTCAAAAGAGGAATATACGCCGGCACAGTAACATGCACACGTCCGATCTCTTGTCCCCCCTGCGTAACCACCACCTCGCCTAGTTTGTCGCCCGGGCGCAAGGGCGGAAACAGGCGTGGCTTGACTCGAAGCTCAGTACTATACTCTCCTCGTTCCGCGCGGGTAATGGTACGCGTTAGTTCACGCTCCGCAACCAGCAGCACTTGACCGGCAAGCGGGATCTCCACGACCCCAAGCGTCTGTCTGCCTCGAATCAGTATTTCCCGCTGGAAGGCAGCAAATCCATGCTCTATCAAGGCCGTGCTGTCTGACCACATCTGTGCACCCTGTGCGCCTAAGACTACGCTCACCATAGTGAGGTTGTCGCGCTTAGCAATGACGAGGAGACACTGCCCCGCCTCATCTGTGTAGCCAGTCTTGCCTCCAACGACCCCGGGCAGAGTCCCAAGCAACCGGTTTTGATTGACGAGCACACGTCCGTTAGTCATAGTAAAGCGCTCCCGCCCCGCAATCGCTAAGAATTGCGGCAGAGAAGCCGCGTGTAACCCTAAGCGCGCCAAATCCGCGGCCGTCGAAAACTGCCCGCTTTCCGGCAGGCCGTGCGCATTGGCAAAACGGGAGTTGCGCATGCCAAGCTCTCCGGCCCTCGCGTTCATCATCGCGCTGAATCCGGCTAGGCTACCGCCCAAGTGCTCGGCAATCGCCGCTGATGCGTCGTTAGCACTAATCAACATAGCTGCGTAGACCAGCTCGCGTAGAGTGTGCCTCTCCCCCGAACGCAGGTGCAGCGAAGACCCCCCTACGGCTGCGGCGAGGGGAGTGATGAGCACATGTTCATCAAGTCTGCCTGACTCGATAGCCAGCACGGCCGTAAGCACCTTCGCCAAGCTTGCGGGGGCGTGGCGAGTGTTAGCAGCTCTGTTCCACAGGGACTCTGCTCTTTCAGGCGTGACCAGTATCGCACGCGGGCTATTCACGGCTAAGGCGTCGGCGCTGCTCGTCATCACCACACACAGTAACAGCAGCGCTACTGCGAATTTGGCTGCACTTCCCATAATCGACTCCTTATTGTCGGATAAGGCGAATTCCTGTCGTATTGAGTCTATTTCCTAGGCATTACCTAAATGAGAGCGGCAACGGCTCTGACAAAGACAGGGGTAACGAATACCTCAATTAGGCCAGACACCATCAGGAGTAAAGCTATAAGGAAGACGCTAAGTGTGTAGTGAGCAACGGGATGCCGCTCCCTTGTCCCACGCGCTTTCTGGCCGAAAGCCATACGCAAGGGAAAGGCAATACCCAGAGCCCCAATGCTAACCAGTGCGGGAGCCGCCACCAGATTGTGCGGGAGAATAGATGCTGCGGCGAATAGGAGGCCCGGAACTTGCATTTCTAACACCAGGAAACCTACGCTAAAGCCAATAACAAAACCTCGCATAAACAGCAGGGCGAGAATACCAACCACGCCTACCACAACAAGGCCAGAGAGCCAGAGGAAGGCCACTGACTGCAGATTGGCTATCTGCACGCTTTGCCATGCGGCAGGCTCTATGTTTCCTCCTAGTATGCCTTCAACATACTTGTTTAGATACCCCATGAGATCTCGCTGCTGCTTGAGTGGCATGGCCCTGACTGCGACTGCCCCGGCGACGGTGCCTGTGACAAATGCCGCAATGGCAATGAAGTACGCCAATCACCGCTGGCGGACATGATCCAGCGCTTTTTTGGGGATCACAGGGCGTTCCCTCCCTCTCCTTGGACACTATTACATGCTATGCGCCAAAGAGAGGGGGAAGCCTAAGGAATTTCGGCGGCTTGTTTCCCGCGCTCAATCGCCGCGAGGTTGACAGCGAGCATATCCTGCCTGTGAGCAGGCAGAGCCTTTTTGAGAGCCTCGGTTATGCACTCCATGGGGACAAGGTCCGTGACTTCAAGCAGCGCGCCCAGTGCGACCATATTAGCCACTTTAACATTGCCTAGCTCATCGGCAATTTGGTTGGCGGCCACCGCGACCACTTTAATGTCACTGCGCGTGGGCGGTGTACTGATTAGGGACTCGTTGTAGATTAGCACGCCGCCTGGTCGCACCGCGCTCTCGAACTTGTCTAAGGACGGGCGGTTTAGCGCCACAACCGCGTACGGGTGTGCCACCACTGGCGAGCCTATCGCTTCGTCGGCGACGATTACGGTGCAGTTCGCCGTGCCACCACGCATTTCCGGCCCATAGGAAGGCATCCACGACACCTGTTTGCCGTGCACCATACCGGCATAAGCCAATATCTGGCCCATCAGCATTACGCCCTGTCCGCCAAACCCCGCCATTACAACTTCAAACGTCATTTCTTCGCACCTGCCTCGCTCTCGACGTCCTTGTACTCACCTAGCGGATAGTAAGGCAGCATGTCCTTCGCCACCTTGTCTAAGGCCTCCAGTGGTGTCAATCCCCAGTTAGTTGGACAAGTAGAGAGAACTTCAACCAGTGTAAACCCTTTGCCGGCAATTTGGTACTCAAACGCCTTCTTAATGGCTCGACGAGCGCGCACGATGTTAGGCACACTGTGCACGCTGACACGCGCGATATATGCCGGGCCGTCTAGAGTAGCTAACATCTCCGCCACCCTAATCGGGAAACCCTGTTTATGCGTATCGCGCCCGTAGGGGGAGGTGGACGTTTTGTCTCCCGGCAATGTCGTGGGGGCCATTTGGCCACCGGTCATGCCGTAGATGCCGTTGTTGACAAAGATAGTGGTAATGTTCTCTCCCCGCGCCGCAGCGTGGACAATCTCGGCGCAGCCAATCGACGCTAGGTCGCCGTCACCCTGATAGGTGAACACCACGCCGTCTGGGACCACACGCTTAATCCCTGTAGCAACCGCCGGAGCGCGGCCATGCGCGGCCTCCTGCATGTCACAGGCGAAGTACATATACCCAAGTACGGCACAGCCCACCGGAGCAACCCCGATGGCGCGATCGGCAAACTTAAGTTCGTCCATAACCTCGGCTATCAGGCGATGTATGATGCCATGCGTACATCCCGGACAGTAGTGGTTCTGCATATCCACCAGCGATTCAGGACGCGCAAACACTTTTGCCACTACCTCACACCCCCTAACACTCTCACACATTCCGAGCTGATTTCCTCCGGAGTCGGCACCATACCGCCCATACGTCCGTAGAAGTGAACTGGTCTGGCACCGTTAACAGCCAACTTGACATCTTCAACCATTTGGCCCGCGCTCATTTCCACAGTCAGAAAAGCCTTAACCTTGGGCACGAGTTCGCCGAGGGCATTGACCGGAAACGGCCAGAGCGTAACGGGGCGGAACAGCCCAACCTTTAACCCCGACTGCCGTAGACTCATCACCGCCGTTTTGGCAATGCGGGCGGTGGAACCATAGGCCACAATCACTACCTCGGCATCCGCGCAATGCAGGGACTCAGCTCTTTGCTCATTAAGTTTCATGCGCGCGTACTTCTCCTGCAGGTGCAAATTGTGCTTCTCTAGACCTGGGGCGTCTAAAACCAGTGAGTTAATAATGTTCTTGTGCGGGTGATGGCGCATCCCCGTGGTAGCCCACGTCTTGGGCGGCAGTTCCCGTTTAGGTAGCTTACGGAACTCAACAGGTTCCATCATCTGCCCCAGCAAACCGTCTCCGAGGATAAGCACCGGGTTACGGTAGAGATCCGCTAAAACAGGTTCCATCATCTGCCCCAGCAAACCGTCTCCGAGGATAAGCACCGGGTTACGATAGAGATCCGCTAAATCAAAGGCCTCCGTCACTAGGTCCACTGCCTCCTGTAAATTTGCGGGTGCCAGCACCAGCAACCGGTAGTCCCCGTGGCCTCCGCCCTTGACCGCCTGAAAGTAATCGCCTTGGCTCGGCTGAATGCTGCCGAGTCCCGGGCCCCCACGCACAATATTGACAATCACCGCCGGCAACTCTGCCCCCGCGAGATAAGAAATGCCCTCCTGTTTCAAGCTAATGCCGGGACTAGACGACGAGGTCATAACCCTCGCGCCGGCTCCGGCGGCGCCGTACACCATATTGATGGCCGCAACTTCGCTCTCAGCTTGCAAGAAAGTCCCCTCTACCTGCGGCATGCGGCGCGACATGTACTCCGGCAGCTCATTCTGTGGCGTAATGGGGTACCCAAAAAAGAAGCGACACCCAGCCTGAATAGCTGCTTCCGCGATCGCCTCGTTTCCTTTCATTAAGACACGTTCACTCATGCGGGCCCTCCTACTTCTCTACTTCAATCACGGCGTCAGGACAGATGCGGGCACAGGCAGCGCAAGCTATGCACTTGTGCATCTGTGTGACCATCGCCGGGCGAAAGCCGCGGCGATTAATTCTGTCCGCCATAACGACAATCTTGACTGGACATACTGCGGTGCAGAGCTCGCATCCCTTACACCTTTCTTCGTTGAAAGTAACTTTTGCCAAAACCTAGACCTCCAATCCCATCTAAGCGTCCCGCCACGGCGGGTGCATGGTCAAGCGCAAAGGTAGCACTGCGCTCTCTGGCCACAGTGCGTTAACCCGAGGAACAAGCGAGGGCACGCAACTGATAAACCCTTCGGGGATACCAATTTGCATGTAAAGCTCATCTAGCATGCGCTTGCCCCGTTCGAGGTGAGTAATCTCGGTGAACTGCATCAGGTTTGCGTTATTGACAAAGGCCGTAACCTTAATCCGCGACTTCTGCTCAATCAAGTTCAGCAGATTGATGACCTCATGTGCTGTCCTTGTGTGCGGCCGATAGGGGTTGACAACCATCAACACGTCTATTGGCTCAAGCTTTATGTCGCGGCTGTAGCGACCAAGCGCCGTCGCGCCAGCTGGGTCACCTCCCACATCAATAATCACCTGATTATCCCGGCGCAAGATGCTGCTTCCGGTGCTACAACTGCCACTCCGCAAGCCTTTAACTGCAGCAACTGATCGCGGCTGCGAAAGTAGGGATTGACGATGTCGAGGTCGATCAACTCAACGGCTGTGTCCAGATTGCTCTTGGCTCGTTTGTATAGGCTTAGGTTAATGGCAACTTCCGTCTTGCCGCTGCCGTAGCCCCCTACGATAACCGAAACCCGAGTCAGAACGGGCTCACTCATAGTCCCGGGCAAACTCCTCTCCCCGCAGAACACGGAGTCCTCCCGCGCACAAAGCCGTCATCTCGCCCTCACCCGGCATCACTTCTACGCGAGCAATAAAGGAAACCGCCTCGGTAATCCACGGCACCAAATATGTTTGGTCGTAAGCTAAGCCGCCCGTAAGGATGATGGCGTCTACTTTACCCGAGAGCACAGCCGCCATGGCCCCTATCTCTTTGGCCACCTGATAGGCGAGAGCCTTAAAGACGAGCCCCGCGTAGCTGTCGCCAGCCTCCATGCGGCGTCTGGCTTCACGTCCGTCGTTGGTGCCAAGGTAAGCGACTAGCCCGCCTTGACCGGTGAGCATTTTCTTGACGTCGTCGTGGCTGTACTTGCCGCTAAAGCATAGCCTAGCGAGGTCGCCGGAGGGCAAGCCGCCGCTCCGCTCAGGCGAAAACGGGCCTTCCCCGTCAAGTGCGTTGTTTACATCGACAACCTTGCCTCGGCGGTGGGCGCCCACGGATACGCCGCCACCAAGGTGAGCTACGATCACGTTAAGCTCCCTGTAGTCCTTTTCCTTGGTCAGAGCATAGCGCTTGGCCACGGCCTTTTGGTTGAGCGCGTGAAATATGCTGCGGCGTTCGATCTCTGGGTGACCGGAAAGACGCGCCACCGGCTCTAATTCATCCACCACCACCGGGTCCACAATAAAGGCCGGTATGTCTAGAGTATCCGCGAGCTCACGGGCCAAGAGCCCGCCTAAATTGCTGGCATGCTCTCCCCGCTTAGCCTCCTTAAGGTCACGCACCATGGCGTCCGTGACCCGGTAAGTGCCGCTGGGAATAGGCTTTAAGAGTCCTCCTCTGCCCACAATCGCATGCAGCCGCTTAATGTCAAAGCCGCGCGCAGCAAGAAAATCGGTGATGACTTGCCGCCGTGATGACTTGCCGCCTAAAGCTATATTGCTCGCCGATACGCGCGAACATCGCCAGCTCTGCCGTGCTATGTGAGAGCGACTCGTCGATAAGCAATTCGTTGTTCTCAAAGACAGAAATCTTGGTAGATGTTGAACCGGGGTTAATGCACAGCTGTAGATACTGCGGCATCACGCTTGCCCCCCTGCCACTACAGATGCGCACGCGATCGAGAGTAGCTTAGCCTCTGGGCTGTCTGAGCGCGAGGTGAGTACAATAGGCGCGGCGGCACCGGCAATAATACCGGCAACTTTTGCCACCGCGAGGTAAACTAGTGACTTATACAGAATGTTCCCGGCCTCAATGTCCGGCATCAGCAGTATATCTACATCCCCTGCCACGTCGGACTTAATACCCTTATGTGCGGCGGCTTCCGCACTGATTGCGCCGTCCAAGGCCAGCGGCCCGCTGACGATGCAGTTGGTAATCTCCCCGCGGCTGGCCATGGCCGCAAGCAGAGCGGCGTCTACCGTAGCCTGCATTTTAGGATTAACGACCTCAATCGCACAGATGGGCGCGACTTTTGGGAGCACTACCCCTAACGCGCGCGCCACTTCCACGGCGTTTTGCAGAATTTCTGCCTTTTGACGCAGGTCCGGCGCGATATTCTGTCCCCCGTCAGTCAGGAACAACAATTTGTGATAGGTCGGCACCTCCAAAACGGCAACGTGACTCAGAACTCTGCCCGTCCTGAGCCCCTCCTCCTTGTCTAGCACTGCGCGCAAAATGTCGGCAGTGCCGATAAGCCCCTTCATCAGCATATGCGCGCGTCCCTGACGCACCAGTTGCACCGCCGTCCGCGCCGCTTGAATATTGTCCGGCACATCACACACTTCCATACCCGCTAGGTCATATCCGTGTTGTGCGGCAATGGCGCGGATTCTCGCGCCGTCACCAACCAGCACAGCCTCCGCAATACCTGCCTTGCGCGCATCACATACCGCAGCCAGCACCTCCGCATCTGCCGCCACTGCCACCGCCACACGGCGAACAGGTCCCTGTTTGGCCGCCGCAAGCAGCGAAGAGAAATTTTGCATTAGACCAACACCTCCGCTTTCCGCTTTCCGCTAGCCGCTTTCCGCTAGTAAGCTCAGTTCTCAGTCTCCACTTCCAACTCCCAACCTCTCACTTCTCGCCTCTCACTTCTCGCCTCTCACTTCTCGCCTCTCACTTCTCTCCTCTCGCCTCTCACTTCTCTCCTCTCACTTCTCGCCTCTCTCTCACTTCTCGCCTCCCACTTCTCGCCTCCCACCTCTCACCTCTCGCCTCTCGCCTCTCACCTCTCACCTCTCGCCTCTCGCCTCTCACTTCTCGCCTCTCAATACTCACTCAGCTTTTCTTCCCCTGCCAGCACCCGGCATGCGCCCTCAGCCAACGCTAACATCTCGTCTTCTCCGCGATAGACCATCATCGGAGCAATAAACCCTACATAGCCCGCAACAGTGTTGCCCATTCTGTCGGAGTGCGCAAGTCCTCCCGTAAGGACGACAGCGTCGACTCTCCCTTGCAGCACTGTAGCCATGGCACCAATCTCCTTGGCAATCTGATAGGCCATCGCCTGCATCACTAACTCTGCTCTGGCGTCTCCTGCATCGGCACGCCGATATGCTTCTCGCGCATCGGAAGTGCCGAGGTATGCGACCATGCCCCCTTGGCCGTGAAGTTGCCGCTTCACCTCTTTTGCAGAATACTTCCCGCTAAAGCACAGCGCCGTTAGGTCACCTGCGGGTAGGCCACCCGTGCGTTCAGGGGAGAACGGCCCCATTTCGTTGGCGTTGTTAACGTCGATAATCCGGCCGCCTACCATGGGGCCGACAGATATGCCCCCTCCAAGATGGGCTACGATAAACCTGCTTGCCGCGTAAGGAATGTCAAGCTCACTTGCCGCGCGCCGCGCTACCGCTTTCATGCTTAAGGCATGGGACAAGCTGCGGCGTTCAAGCAGCGGATGTCCCGAGAGGCGCGCCACAGGTTCAAACTCATCGACAGCTACTGGGTCAACAATAAACGCCGGCAGACCGAGCGGCTCCGCTATAGCTTTAGCTAACAGCCCTCCGAGATTAGAAGCATGCTGCCCTTGTAGACCTAGCCGTAGGTCCGCCACCATCGCCTCATTGACGGCATAGGTTCCGCCCTGCGTTGGACGCAATAGGCCGCCCCGGCCGACAACCGCGTCAAGCCCTGCTGCCACTTCATAATTTTCCACAAAGGACATGACTGCGTCTAAGCGCAAGGTAAACTGATCTAGGATTTCTGCGTACTCGGTGAGAACCTGCGCGGAATGGCTCAGACTTTCCTCTGCCTCTACCGTAGCACCTAGATAACAGGCTACTTTCGTGGATGTGCTGCCCGGATTGATCACCAGTACCTTAAACCCCCGCAAATTTATGCCTCCTTGTCTCCGTTGATCATTGTATTCTTCTCCGGCATCGTAAAACCTTTTGAACGAAAATTACGTGTAATTTCCACTAAAATTACGTGATTGCACACAAAAAGAGGGCTCCCTAGCCCCCTCTCTTTACGTGATTGCACACAAAAAGAAGGCTCCCTAGCCCTCTCTTGTTACTATACGGCCCGTTCGAGGCGCAACCTATCGGCAACCATGGCGATGAATTCGCTGTTGGTTGGCTTGCCGCGGCGATGGTCTACCGTGTAGAGAATCTTAGTCACTGCGCTGAGCAACTGCATCTCCTCCGCAACCATAGAAATGGCATCCCTAAGATACACGTAACCGCGGATGTTAGCAGGTACTCCAAGTTCATGGAGGAAGTCCGAAATCTTAATCTCCAGGTTACGGCTTACACTTCTCTGCTGCTCAAACTGGAGGGGAGACGCAGTTGCGCCGTTTGTGGCCAACTGATGAATGCGCTGCGCCAAGGTTTCGAGATTAAAGGGCTTAAGAATGTAGTAGCTCGCCCCCAGTTCAAGCACGCGCTTAGTCATCTCCTCATGCCTTAGCGCTGTCAACATGATCATCTTAGGGAGAGGACCTCCGGCAAGCTTGGAGGGCAGTCGCTCCAAGACTCCGATGCCGTCCAAATGGGGCATGATAATGTCAAGCACACACACATCAGGTTTGACGGAGTGGATAAGCTCAAGCGCCTCCACGCCGTTATGCCCTACTCCCACCACTTGGAACTCCGGACGCTTGGAAAGGAACTCATGTAGCAGGTCACAGAAGTCTCTGTTGTCATCCACAATCAAAACCTTGATTCTCTCACCCAAACTCATCTTCCTCCTCAGTCATGCAGCAACACTCATACTATTCTTTCAACGACCTGCCAACCTTCTCCTGCTGGATTTACACATTTTTCGTCAAGAGGCACGGAAGAACCGCCGGTAGAAGAAAGTCGGGGCGTGCTCTTCGCGCCGCTCTAGCTGAATTTCAATCGCAAAGCGCTCTACCTGCTCGCCAGCGATCACGGTCAGAATCTCCGCTGGGCCTTCCTCGACCTCATCGCGCAGCAAAATCGGGATGGGAGCTACTCCAGTCGTGATGTCCTCGAGCATATGGCCAAATATGCCAAACGAAGTGTTCTTTTCGACGGTACCTAGGGTCCTCTGCTCATCCACAAACACGCTGCGCTTCTCGCCGGGAGCACCCCGTCTGCCTGCCTCAATGAAGGTGACGGTCGCACGCACAATCCTGCCACTCCCAAGCATAATGGGCTCCCCGGTATCAGCGTCGGTAATCACGTGTCCGAGCGCACCGAACGTCATTGATTCACGGTCGACAAAGGTCAGAGTACCGATTCCAACGGCGGCGTCGCGGACAAATACGCCTAAACGATACTTGCCGGTCTCGCGGCATGAACGCGGCACTGCCGTAAGCGTTAACTCGCCTGTGCCCCGCAGTACAGTCAGCTCAACGTGTTGGTTTTGCCTGCCGAACTCGTCAACCCAGCGCGCGATCGTCACTGCCCGGTCGTAGCGGCCGAAAAGACAGCGGTTCGGTGAGAGCAAACCTGCGCACTAACGGCCCTACATCTGCGCCGTTAACCTTAAACAAACCGGTTTCATCAAGGGACAAGTCGAAACCGAATGGCAATTGGAGCGGTAGAGAGAAATCTACGCCCTCCGTTACGCGCACCAGAGGGGGCAAACTAAAAAAGCTCCTTAAAAAAGCTCCTGGCTTGCGGGCTTAGACAGACCGCCAGCACGGACGCTGAGAGCAACCATCCCAACAGCGCTTTGTACTTTCGCATGTTCATCGGTGCACTCCTTTCATCAAGTCGAGTCTGTCTCTAAGTTAACCTAGCGTCAAAACCGCTATCCCCGCTAGTTAACATAACAGAACGACTGAGTGCACAATAGCCAAAGCGCTGCTAGCGTGTTCTGCTCTTTACCAAGAGCTCCTCGGCGTGTTCTAAGGCTGCGGCTGTCTCTCTGCCCCCGAGCATGCGCGCTAACTCCCTAACTCTTCCCTGACCAAACAGATGCTCGACGCTAACCGTTGTCCTGCCTTCACTGTCTTCCTTGCGCACGTACAAGTGATGGTCGGAGAGCGCCGCTATCTGCGCAAGATGTGAAACACAGAGCACTTGTTTGTGCGCGCTTACAGCGGCGATTTTTTCTGCAACCGCAAGCGCCGCTTTCCCGCCCACGCCGCTGTCAATTTCGTCAAACACAAGCGTAGGAATATCGTCAAATTTACTGAAAGCAGCCTTAAATGCCAACATAACCCGCGATATCTCGCCCCCAGAGGCAATCTTGGCGAGCGGCCTCGGTTCCTCCCCTAGGTTGGCGGAAAAGAGCAACTCCATGCTTTCCGCGCCGCGCGGATTCATCACACCTTTGTGCGGGGTGCTAGCGATACTGAGCCGACCGCTGTTCATGCCGAGCTCTCGGATGTTCTCCTGCGCGAGACGACATAACTCACGGCCATGCTCCTGCCTAAGCGCGCTAAGTTCCCCCGCTAGGCGCGCGTAGCGCCTTTCATGCTCTGCCATGCTCTGTTTAAAGGCGGCCATGCGCAGAGCAGCGTCATGCAGCCGTTCTTTGCTCTGCTTGGCTTCCTCGCGAAAAATCAGCACGGCTTCGAGTGTACGGCCGTACTTGCGCTTGAGTAAAGCTAAGTGCTCAAGCCGTTGCTCGATTTCCTCGAGTCTCCCTTGGTCGAAATACAGCGACTCTTTAAGCTGGCTTAGCTCTTGAACCGCGTCCTGCAGCAAGTAGCCCGCCTGCTCAAGTAGAGAGGAGATGCTCTCTAGTGCGGGAGACAAGCGCCGCATTTCCTTCAGGTCTGCCGCGTTGCGCCCTACAACATCACAGATGGCCTTGCTGCGGGCTCCGCCGCCTGTTAGTTCAGCGTGGCAACGCTCGACCGCGCCGCGCAAGCGATCAAAGCTCAGCAGAGTTTGCCTCTCGCTCTTTAGTTCATCTTCCTCGTTTGGTTTGAGTTTGGCCGCGTCAATCTCGTCTAGCTGATGGTTGATAAGGTCGAGCAAGCGTAGGCGCTCGCTCTCGTCTCCTGGGCTAGCTTTAAGCCCCCGCTCGCACTCCTCATAAGCCTTAGCTTCGCCTGCTAGCGACGTCAATAGCTCTGCTGCTCTCGCCCCCGCAAATCTATCAATCAATTGTTGATGCACCGCAGGCGAAAAGAGGGACTGGTGTTCGTGCTGACCATGCATGTCCACAAGCTGTGTTCCAAGTTGTCTAAGTAAGCCTTGCGTGACGCTTTGGCCATTGACACGGCAAGTCGAGCGGTTTGCCGTAATCTCACGCGTGATAATCAATTCGCCTTCATCGGCAAGCCCGTGCAAAGCAAGCAGGTTCGCCGCGTTTGCGTCATTAGCCCTAAACACGCCTTGAACCAGTGCCCGTTCACATCCGGACCGAATCATGTCCGGAGATGTTCTCCCGCCAACTAACAGCGAGACGGCGTCAACGATAATGGACTTTCCCGCCCCCGTTTCGCCTGATAGCACGGTTAGCCCCGGTCCTAATTCAAGGCTAAGCTCCTTGATTACGGCAAAGTTCTGTACGAACAAACGCTCAAGCATGCGGCGCACTCCTTACCTCGGTCAGTTTGTGCCGGAGTACGTCATAGAAGCTGCGCGGCGCAACCTTAATCAAGCGCGTCACGATATCCGCTCTTTCAATAATAACCTCGTCGTCGGGCAGAAGCCGTATGCCCTCTTGGCCATCCAGCGTGAGCACAATGTCGTCGTGGACGGAGTGCAACCGTATGCGTATCTTTTCCCGCGGCGAGATTACTGTTGGGCGGGCCTGCAGCATATGAGCACAGATGGGAGGATATTACTGTTGGGCGGGCCTGCAGCATATGGGCACAGATGGGCGTAAGCAGCATCAGCTGCATCGCGGGGTCCACAATCGGACCTCCCGCCGAAAGCGAATACGCTGTTGAACCTGTGGGGGTAGCCACAATCACGCCGTCAGCCGGGAAAGTCTCAAGGTAGCTTTTGCCGATATGAATCTCTAGCCTAATCATGCGCGTAAAGGCACCCTTAGACACCACGCTATCGTTAAGCGCGAAGGCTTCCTGCAAGCGCGTGTTACTCCTGATTACCGTAGCTTTAAGCATCATGCGTTCCTGCAGCCGGAATTCTCCCCTGACAATCATACGCAGCGCTTCGGTTACGCTGCTCTTCTCTACTTCAGTCAAGAAGCCAAGGCGCCCAAAATTTACCCCCATCAGGGGCACGCCCCAGAACGGCCACCTCCGCGCCACCGACAAAAGCGTGCCATCTCCCCCCAGCACGACGATGGCCGAACACGCTTCGGCCATTTCCTGCTCCATGCACCCTAGCTCCTGGCGCTCGATGCGGGAGGCTAAGCTGATTGGCAGCATAACTTCTTGCTTAAGCGCCGTGAGTTCTGCAATCATCTGCCGCGTTACGGCCACTGTGTTATCTTTCTCTAGGTTGGCGATAATTCCTAGGGTCATTGGCTCCACCTCCACTAGGCGCAGATGTCACTTCGCTTCCCTGTGAGCGTCCGCTACCACTTGCCCTATGTTGACTAAGGTGCCATCAGGCTCGCCGGTTTTCCACCAGCAGAGAAACTCAACATTGCCCCGCGGTCCCTTGATCGGCGAATATGTCAAACCAAATAGGCCCCACCCTAAATCTCTTGCCGTCTGCAGCACATCAGCGATCACCGCACTGTGAATGGCAGGATCCGAAATTACGCCGCGGCCCCGCGATGCCTCCTGTCTGCCTGCCTCAAACTGCGGTTTAATCAAAGCTATCACATCCGCACGGGCACAGAGTAAAGCACAAAGTACAGGTAGGACAAGCGACAAGGAGATAAAGGACACGTCTACAGTGGCGGCGTTCGGGTGTTCACGTAGCTGTTCGCGTTGCAGATAGCGAATATTCGTCTTTTCCAATACTTGTACTCGCTCATCATTGCGCAGCTTCCACGCTAGCTGTCCCTGCCCTACGTCGACGGCAATCACATACTGTGCACCATTTTGCAGCGCGCAATCGGTAAAGCCTCCGCTCGACGCGCCCACGTCTAACACCACGCGGCCGGACAACGATATGCCAAACTGCCTTAACGCCTGTTCTAGCTTCAAACCGCCGCGCGAGACAAATCCGTGCGGTGCACTTTGCACGGTAACGACGCTGTCTGGAGCATAGGTGTGGCCGGGTTTATCGGCTATGTCTCCCCCTACCCGCACGGCACCACTTTGAATAAGTGCCTGCGCCTGCACGCGCGATTGGGCCAAGCCCTTTTCCAGCAGGAGAACGTCTAAGCGCAGCTTATGGGAGCGCATGGATTACCGCCGCTACAATACCCTCTGCCGTAAGCCCTGCCCTGCTGAGTAGGACGTTGCGGTGAGCGTGAGATACGCAGCCATCTGCAAAGCCAAGCCGCACGAGCTTTGTGTTCCCTGCAGGCATTCGCTCTGCCAGGCTTGCGCCAAATCCACCCGCTAAGATGTTGTCTTCCGCTGTAACCACAAGCTTGACGCGCATGGCCACCCTAAGGAGTTCATCCTCTAATGGCCACACCTTAGGGCAGTACCAGACGCCCGCACGCACCCCCTGCCGCTTAAGACGGCTCGCCGCCTGATAGCACTCCAGAAACAACGGTCCAACACCGACAAGCAGGCAATCGGGCTCTTCGTCAATTAACAGCGTACCGTGTACCGGAAGTTGCTTTGGCAGGTCACGCGCACAGTCGCGCGGGTAACGCAAAGCCACGGGCGCACCTAAGCATAATGCCTTTTCCAGTAAGGGCAGCATGTCTTGTTCGCCGCTTGGGGCAAGTATCGTCATATTAGGGAGAGTGCGTAAGTACGACAGATCATAGAGACCGTGATGAGTTTCTCCATCTTCTCCCACGACGCCGGCTCTGTCTAAGCACACAACTACTGGCAACTTCTGCAGGCAGACGTCGTGTAGTGCTTGGTCGTAGGCCCGCTGCATAAACGTAGAGTAAACCGCCACCACAGGCTTAAGTCCCCCCGCAGCCAGCCACCACAGGCTTAAGTCCCCCCGCAGCCAGCCCTGCCGCAAAAGTCATCATATGCGCCTCAGCAATGCCTACGTCATAGATGCGTTTGGGGAAACAGCGCGCAAAGTCTTTCAGGCCCGTTGCGTCAAGCATGGCGGCGGTAATGGCCACCAACTTGTCATCTTGTTCTGCCAAGGAAACTAAGCTCTCGCCAAACACTTGGGTAAAGGTTCGCCTGCAGACGTCACCTTCGATGCGCTCGCCTGTTTCCACCATAAAGGGCGAAGCGCTGTGGTACTGGTCCGGTTGCCGAAGCGCCGGCAAGTATCCCCTTCCTTTTTCGGTGAGGCAATGGATAAGCACCGGCTCGGCAAGCTGCTTAGCTTGCCGCAACACAGCTGTGAGTTCGGGGATGCTGTGTCCATCTACCGGGCCTAAGTAAGTAAAGCCCAGCTCCTCAAAGACCATGCCCCCGACCAATAAGTATTTAAGGCTACCCTTAAGGCGAGTAGCCCATCGCCAGACCCGACCAACAAGTATTTAAGGCTATCCTTAAAGCGAGTAGCCCATCGCCAGACACTGTCTCCCAGACTACCAATGCCTTTTAATACGCCTTGCACATCTTGCTTGGTCTGTCGGTACAACCTCGTGGTGCGCAGGGTGTTTAGGTAGCGGGCAATAGCCCCTACATTAGTGGAAATAGACATTTCGTTGTCATTGAGAATAACAATGAGCGGTCGAGCTAGGTGGGCGGCGTGATTAATGGCCTCCCAAGCCATGCCCCCGGTCAGCGCACCGTCCCCAATAACTGCCACGACATGCGAACGCGACCCTGACTGCCGCATAGCTTCG